>JAJPKD010000179.1 GCA_021323895.1 Acidobacteriota bacterium
AGTGAATCAACCCAATTGAATCCGGCGATAAAGTGATAACCCGCGATGCCAACTGAGAGCGCGATAGCGATCAATCCGAAGCCGATCACGAGCGAGCCCACGATCCGCTGCACATAAACTGAGACCGGGGCGAGTTGATCCTTCTGCCCCTCAAAACTTCGCCATGAATGTTTATGCCGCTTTGCCAAATGGATCTCAGGGACAGCGAACTCGCAGAGCACGCGGCACGATTTCAAATGTCGCGGGCAAACGGCCGAGCACTTCTCCGTCCAATTCGACGCGAACTTCATCGTCTTTACGCGTCGGACGCGCGACGACCAGTTTCGCGAGGGCGTGAGTGACTTCATTCATGCGCAGGTGCGCGCCGAGATACAACCGCGGCGCGTTGGAAAGAATCCGAAAAGCGCTGGCGTCGCCAATCGTCACCACATCGAATAATCCATCATCGATCTTCGCATCCGGAGCAATCTTCATCGCGCCGCCGTAGTACTTCGCATTGGCCACTGCCAGCTCGGCGATGCGCATGCGCCGTTCTTCCTGATCGTCGAGCTGTACGTAAATTTCTGTGGGCGAGCTTTGCAAGGTTGTCTGCACCGTTGCCGTCGCATAGGAAAGTTTGCTGGTAAGCTTGCGCGGCGTGAACGCCGGGACCCACTTCTTTGCTTCGCCGCTGGCCGCGCGATCGAGCACGGCCGTGCTCATGCCAAAGCTCGCAACGTTTACGAAGAAACGCGTTTCGCGTTCGCCGCTGTCGTTCACAAACGTAACGCGACCCGCATCGATTAGTCGGGTTCGGCCATCACGTAGCGCGCGCGCCGCGGCGGCGATATTCGTCGGCAGACCGATCGTGCGGCGAAAATCGCTGCCCGTCCCGCCGGGAAGAATTGCCAGTTCCGCTTCCGTTCCCGATTCGAGGATTCCGTTAGCGACTTCAGAGATCGTGCCATCGCCCCCGCAAGCGACGATCAATTTCGTTCCGCGTTTGGCGGCGGCGCTGGCGAGTTCACGCGCATGGCCCGCCGCTTCGGTGAATTCAACGGTGAATGAACCAAAGTGCGTGCGGAAATCGCTGGCAAACTTCGGCCAGTTCTCACGCGTCGCGCCATCGGCTGAGGCGGGATTGACTATGACTAAGGGTAAAGTCATGGATAACTGGTCGAGAGTCACGAGTCGAGAGTCGTGAGTCATGAGTCTACTGCAAAAACTTAGTTATAAGTAACGAAAGGTGAGCAGGGAACTTGGCACTCGCAACTCATGACTCTCGACTCATCACTTGCTTATCGGCTTCCCCAAGCTCCCCGATCTTGCTCATCAGAAAATCGCCAATCTCTTTGTAGGTGCGCACGTGATCTTTCTTGACGATGAACCCAGACAGATCGAGTTGTTTACCGAAATGAATGCGAATCTTATCGCCGCCAAACCAGTTTCCCAACACCTGTTTCGGCAGGTTGTTGCTCAAACCCGCGATGAAAACCGGAATGACCTGAGGGTTCGCATCCTTGATTAGTCTGCCGATGCCTGGCTGTGGTCGCAGAAACGAATATGGATCGCGATCTTTGTTTCGCCTACCTTCCGGATGAAACCCAATGACGTTGCCGCCGCCTTCGCTGCAAAGCTGGACCAAACGTCGCAGAGAGTACTTATCGAACGCACGTTTTTCCGGTATTGGGTCTTTGCCAGTGACGAAGAACGGCGGATACATCGACCACCAACCCATGATCAAATTCACGAACATGCCGATCGGATTTTGATAATAGAAGCGGCCGCGCACCGGAAAGAAAAGTTGCTTCTGCCACGTCGTCTGGCGAAACAGCGTCGTCGAAACCACGTACATGTCGAAGAACGAGCGATGATTGGCAACGAGCAGTAGCGGTTTTGAGTGATCCACGGCTTCAACATTCTCGAGTCCGTAAACGCGCATCAGGTTGTAGGTCGAAATGTGAATCCAGCCGGCGCCGAAGAAGGTCTGGCACCACGTCCAGAAGCGCTTCCAACGGCCGAGGTTCATCCGATGAGTTAGACGAAAGGCGAAGCGTTCGAACGGAGACAGGACATCAATTTCTTCGGGTGTAGGAACCAGTGGCTCAGGCATGATTCATCCGCAGATTACGCAGATTACGCAGAATAGTTCAAATCAGATCGCACATGCAGGAATTAAGACTAATTTTATCCTGGCTGAAAATCTGTGGAATCTGCGCAATCTGCGGATAATTCTTAGTCAATCGAGAAGTACCGCGCTTCCGGATGATGAATGATGATAGCAGAGGTCGATTGTTCCGGGTCGAGTTGAAACTCTTCCGTCAACTCAACGTCGATGCGCGAAGGATCGAGCAACTCGAACAGCTTGGTCTGATCTTCAAGATTCGGACAGGCGGGATAACCAAAGCTGAATCGTGAGCCTTGATAACCCTGTCGGAATAATTCATTCAGATTCCTGGCATCCTGATCCGCAATTCCCAACTCTTGCCGAATCTGCTTGTGCCAAAGCTCAGCGAGCGCTTCCGCGCCCTCAACGCTCAAGCCGTGAAAATAGAGATAGTCTGCATAGTTGTCGCTCTTGAAAAGCTCTTGCGAGTACTCGCTCGCGCGGCGGCCCATCGTCACGAGATGGAAGGCGACGACATCCATGCGTCCTGATTCAACGGAAGCAAAATAGTCTGCCAGACAGAGATGCTTTCCCGAAGGCTGGCGCGGAAAGGTGAAGCGCGTGCGTTCGGTTCTTGCATCGTCCTGGTAAACGATCAGATCGTTGCCGCTGGATTGCGCGGGAAAGTAGCCGTAAACCACGCGCGGCGCCAATAAGCCTTCGCGCTCGCTGCGTTGCTTGAGTTCTTGATAGACCGGCCGTACATGTTCGGCAACGAAGGCTTGATAATCTTCATTTGATTTGCGTCCCTGCTTGAATTGCCATTGGCCCTTGAAGAGCGCGGTTTCGTTGACGAACTCAAACACGTTATTCAAGGGAATGCGATCCACGACCCGCGAGCCGAAGAATGGTGCTTGCGGAATTGGAGCATCGGTCGCGACACTCGATCGTGTTGTGTGTGTTGTGTCGCCGATGACAGCACGCACTCGTGTTGGTTTGCGTACGCCGAGCTTGGCTTCTTCGGCGAGGAGTTCGTCATCTTCCTGGTTCGCACTTGATCCGGTCGCTAGCGCTCCCGGTTCTGACACGACGGCAACTTCGGACGCGCCATTGCCCGACATCAGCTTGTCCATGGTGTGCAAGCCGGCGAAGGCGTCGCGCGCATAGTACAACGTGCCTTTGTAAAGCGCCTTCAGATCGTCTTCGACATAGCGACGCGTCAATGCAGCGCCGCCGAGCACGACCGGCACTTTGATCTCACGCTCGTTCATCACTTCAAGGTTCTCTTTCATGATGAGCGTCGATTTCACGAGCAAGCCACTCATGCCGATCGCGTCAGCTTTGTGTTCCTCGTACGAGTTGAGGATCGTGTCGATGGTCTGCTTAATGCCGAGGTTGATGACCTTGTAGCCGTTGTTCGTCAGGATGATATCGACAAGGTTCTTGCCGATGTCGTGCACGTCGCCTTTGACGGTTGCGAGCACCATCGTTCCTTTCGCAGTCGCGCCTCC
>JAJPKD010000089.1 GCA_021323895.1 Acidobacteriota bacterium
TCTGTGTTAGAAATTCTTCCCAGCGCCTGTTCCGCATCGTGATAGAACAAACACGTCCAATTCTCGCGTGCTGCTTGCGGCAATAACTTCTTCTTTGCTTCGACCGTCTCTAAAGGATAAAGATCGTAGCCCATCACCCAGGCAAACGGCATGTGCGCGCGCGTCGGAATCAGATCAGCAAAGCCGAAGAGCGTCTGCCCGTTCTGCTCAAGCCGGGGACACTGCATCGATCGATTGTGCCCCGCATGAGTTTCCATCCACAGCCCTGGCACAACTTCGTACTCAGCTTCTTTCAATTCGAGTTGCCCCGACTCTTTCACTGGCCGCCAATTATCGGGAAAGTAGCTCGCGCGGTCGCGATCGCTCGGCGCCTCGGCATGCTCGAGTTCAGCTTGCGAGATGAAGTAACGCGCATTTGGAAACGCCGGCGTCGCTTTGCCTGATTCATCTAGCTTTGTATTCCCACCGGCATGATCGAAATGCAGATGCGTGTTGATTACGATCGTGATGTCTTCGCTGCCAACGCCTGCGATCGCTTTCAACGAATCATTGAGCGAACGCTGCCGATCAATGCCGTACATCTCGCGATGCTTGTCCGACCACTTGTCCCCGATCCCCGTGTCGATCAGAATTCGTTCACTGCCTGCCTCAATGAAGAGGCAATTCATGTTCATGCGAATCCGATTCTGATCGTCAGGCGGCGCGACCCTTTCCCACAAGTTCCGCGGCACCACTCCGAACATCGCACCACCATCAAGCCGAAACTCGCAGTCGGGAATTATCTCAACTCGGTAATCGCCAAACTTCATAGGGTTTTGGGTGTAGGGCGTTGGGTGTTCAAATACGAGCGCTGAAAAGGCTTTTGATTCGGAATGATCGCGTCGATTTCAAATTCGCATACTGCGTCGCAACCCAGCATTCCCTAACGTGAATCTTGTTACGGTCGGGCTAGACAACCTCAACTTGGGTGATCTCAATTCTACTAGTTACGAACTAACGAGCGATGGTAAGCGCCGACACCCTAAACCCTAACCCCAACTCCCTACTTCTTTGGTTTCGATGGAGTCGTCGCCTTGCCCTTGTCTTTCGGTTCAGAGGCTGGCGGTCCCTGAGGCATCATGCCTGGCGGCAGTCCCTGCTGCATCTCCTGCGGGGGCGGTTGCGGCACTGAAAAATTATCGGCCACGCTAATGTGATTCGCCTGCCGTTTCACGATCTCATCGATCAAGTTCTTTTCCTTCTCCTGTTCGACGGCTTCGCGGGCCTGGTCCTTCGGCGACTTTGGCGGGCCGAACGGGTTTTGCGCACCGCCTCCTGAAATCAGAATGTGCCGAGCGTGAACCTGCTCTTCCGGCTTGCCTTCCTTCATTTCGGTTTTCTTCTCTTCGACCTTAATGATGTGAAAACCGAATTGGCTCTCGACGATGTCGCTGATTTGTCCCGGCTGCAACGCAAATGCTGCCTTTTCAAACTCAGGCACCATCTGGCCATGTCCAAACCAACCGAGGTCGCCGCCTGTGTCCTTGCTGCCGGGATCGGTCGAAAACTGTTGAGCCAACGATGCGAAATCTTCACCGCCGCGCGCTCGCTTCAAAACCTCTTCAGCCTTCGAGCGCGTCGCTTTGTCGTCAAGTTCGGGATGCTTGGCGATATACGCCGCAACCTCCGCATCAGTCGCCTTTGTATTCGGAATCAAAGTCTCTTTCGCATAAGTCGAGGCCAACAGTCGCGACTGTTCGAGCATGATCTGCAACTCCACGCTGCGTTTCTTATCGACGCCGGCGGCGATGCCCTTGCGTTCACCGATCAGGACCTGACCCAACTGGTGGCGAATCTGTTTCATTTGTTCGTCGGGAATTGCCTGGCCGGCCATCATTGGATTGTTCGCCTGGGCGTCTTTCAAAAACTGCTGGAAGCGATCTTCCTGGCCGGGTTCTTTGAAGAAGGCATCGATCTCCGCGTCCGAAATCTGCTGTGCACCCTGTTGTCCCGATTGCGACTCGCCATAGCTCTGCTCAATTACGATCGCGCGAACCAGATCCATTTGCCGCTTGATATCGGGCCGGTAGCCAATGCCCTTCGCCCGGGCTTCTTCAGCCACCGAGAGCAATTCGCGAACATTCTTCGCAAAGTCCTTACGCGCGGCATCGTCCGTCGCGAGACGCGCGCGCGCTTGCGGCGCCTGGTCAGAGGCAATCTGCGTCATGTCGTCCGCACTCAAACTGATCGCGGATGCATGACTCGCTCTCACTTGCCAAACGATTAGGCCGATTGAAAAAACGACGCCGACTCCCGCGGCGATCCATGCTTTAGTTGTTGAATTCAAAATAACTTCCTTTCAATTACTGTGAGTTCTCGTACTAGTCTTCGCGACGTTCTACTAATTCCAGCAAAACTCCACCGGTCGATGATGGATGAATAAACGCGACAAGGCAACCGCCCGCGCCCACTCGCGGTTCCTCGTCAATCAGACGCGCGCCCCTCTGTTTTAGGTCGTCCAAAGAAGCGCGAATGTCTTCGACGCGCATCGCGATGTGATGGATGCCGGGCCCGCGTTTCGCAAGAAATTTAGAAATCGGGGAGTCTTCGGAAACCGGTTCAAGCAGTTCGATCCGCGATTCGCCAATCGGCAGCATTGCCACGCGAACCTTCTGGTTCGCAACTTCTTCGATCTCAGCGACATCAAGCCCAAGCGAGTCTCGATAGAACGTCGCCGCGTCTTCAATCCCATTAGTAGCGATGCCGATATGATCGATCTTCATTTGAGTAACTCTTCGACGGCCGAATATGGATCGCGCTGCTTGCTCGCAACTTCGGCGGCCATTTGATCGAGCTTCGCCGCAGTCGAATCGCCGTTCAATGTTTCCGCCAACAGACGCTCGCGCAACAACTCGAGAATTCTCCAGCGAGCGATTGCTTTGCATCGGTCGTGCGAAGCGGGCGCATTTCGCTGAAACTCGCGACTCTCTTGGATTGCCACAGCGAGTTCTTCGATTCCCTTGTTTTCAATCGCGACCGTCTTGACGATTGGCGGCTGCCCCTCGTCGCCGCGCGCGGACAGCGTCAGCAGTGCTTCCAGTTCTTTCTCAGTTCTGAGTACGCCGTCGCGATCCGCCTTGTTGATGACGAGCACGTCGCCGATTTCCATAATGCCCGCCTTCATCGTTTGCACGTCGTCACCCATGCCCGGCACTAGCACGACGACGCAAACGTCGGCGGTCTTCGCAATCTCAATCTCGTCCTGGCCGACACCGACGGTTTCGACAATGATTTTGTCAAAGCCCGCGGCGTCAAGAATCGCAACCGCTTCGACTGACGCGCGCGCCAAGCCACCGAGATTGCCGCGCGTGGCCATCGAGCGAATGAAGACGCCTTTGTCCAGGCTGAGCGTCTGCATCCGAATTCGATCGCCCAGAATCGCGCCGCCAGAAAACGGGCTCGATGGATCGACAGCGATGATGCCGACGCGCTCGCCTTTCGATCGATAATGCGCGGCCAGCTTATCGACGAGAGAAGACTTCCCTGCTCCCGGCGCGCCGGTGATTCCCACAATCAAAGCGCGGCCCGTTCGCGAAAAAACTTGCTTCATCAAATCGGCTGCATCGCTGGTACCGTCTTCAACTTTCGAGATCGCGCGCGCGACGGCGTTCGCGTCGCCGGCGAAGATGCGATCGGCCAGGGAATCTTTCATACCCGCTTCAGGATTTCTCGCGCGATGATGAGGCGTTGGATTTCCGAAGTACCTTCGCCGATCGTGCAGAGCTTTGAGTCGCGCCAGAATTTCTCCGGCGGATAGTCTTTCGTGTAGCCATAGCCGCCGTGAATCTGAATCGCTTCTTCACAGACGTGCACACTGATTTCGCTGGCGAACAGCTTGGCCATCGAAGATTCCTTGGTAGTCTTCTTGCCCTCGTCCTTCATCCACGCGGCGCGATACATCAGGAGTCGCGCCGCATCGATTTGCGTCGCCATGTCGGCGAGCTTGAACTGAATACCCTCGAATTCACTAATAGGTTTGCCGAATTGTTGCCGCTCACCCGAATAACGAACTGCTGATTCGTACGCGCCCTGTGCGATCCCCACGGCGAGCGCCGCGATCGAAATTCGGCCGCCGTCAAGAATCTCCATCGCGTTAACGAAGCCCATGCCTTCGTCGCCCAGCCGATTTTCATCAGGCACGTAGCAATCTTCGAAGATCACGCTGGCGGTTTCGGAAGCGCGCAGGCCCAACTTGTTTTCCTTTTTCGACGGCGCGAAGCCAGCCATCCCTTTTTCGAAGATAAACGCCGTGATTCCCTTGCTCTTTTTCGATCGATCGTTCGAAGCGAACGCGACACAAGTATCGGCATGAATTGCATGCGTGATGAAATTCTTCGAGCCGTTGATGACCCAACCGCCGTTCTGCTTGACAGCCGTCGTGCGCGTACCTGAAGCATCGGAACCAGCGCCCGGCTCAGTCAATCCCCACGCGCCCAGATGCTTTCCCTGGGCCAACGGCGTCAGGTACTTCTGCTTCTGGGCTTCATTTCCGAATTGATAAATGTGATTCGAACAGAGCGAGTTGTGCGCCGCCACTGAAATTCCTACCGATCCATCCACGCGCGACAACTCCTCAATCGCGGTTGCGTACTCCACGTAACCGAGACCTGCGCCGCCGTATTCTTCAGGAAACAAAACTCCGGTCAGACCAAGCTCGCCCAGTTTTGGGATCAGTTCGATGGGAAAGTGCTGGGACTCATCCCACTCCATGACGTGCGGCGCGATCTCGGCTTCGGCGAACTCGCGCACGCTCATTTTCATTTGAAATTGTTCTTCGGTTAGTTCGAAATGCATTGATGATTGAGCCTTACAGGCAAA
>JAJPKD010000057.1 GCA_021323895.1 Acidobacteriota bacterium
AGACCATCGCGGATGACGAGGGCCAAGGCGCAGTCGCGGCTGCTGTCAAAGCAGCTGTTAATCGAATTATCGCGTTCGAGATGCAGCTTGGTCCATTCTCGGTGGCCCAATTGAGGCTGCTCGCCGAAATCACGGAACTAACTCATGCCATGCCGCCACCGCCTCCGCGAATGTTCGTGGCGGACACGTTGAGCGATCCCTATGGTGAGCCGGGCTGGCTGCCTGAAATTCTGAAGCCGATTGGCGAATCGCGCCAACAAGCGAACCAGATCAAGAGAGAAGAACGCATCACAGTAGTAATTGGTAATCCACCGTACAAAGAGAAGGCCAAAGGCCTTGGGGGTTGGGTTGAGTCGGGTAGCAAGAACTCCCCAGAGCGTCCGCCGCTTGAGGCGTGGATACCGCCTGCCGATTGGGGCGTCGGTGCACACGCTAAACACTTGCGTAACCTCTACGTCTATTTTTGTCGTTGGGCCACATGGAAGGTCTTCGATCACGATCCAAGCGCGAACACTGGGATCGTCTGCTTTATTACTGTGGCAGGCTTTCTAAACGGTCCGGGCTTTCAAAGAATGCGCGACTATCTACGTCGCACGGCTGATGAAATCTGGGTAATCGACTGTTCACCTGAAGGACACCAACCGGATGTCAGCACAAGAATATTTCAAGCTGTCCAACAACCAGTATGTATCGTTCTCGCATCGCGCCCTACTGCTGCAAATGCGAATGAACCTGCAATTGTAAGGTTCCGTTCCCTTGCAAAAGGAAGCCGAGAAGAAAAATTTGATGAGTTGAGCAATATAAGTCTTGCCAGTGAAGGATGGATAGAATGCCCAAGCGATTGGAGGGCAGCGTTCTTACCGGAATCTAAAGGTGCATGGTCGAGCTTTCCCGCGCTAGATGAGCTTTTCATTTACAACGGGTCAGGCGTAATGCCCGGCCGGACTTGGATCATTGCTCCCGACGCAGAGTCCCTTGAAAAGAGATGGGATGCGCTGATTAACGCGCCCGCTGAAAAGAAAGAAGAACTATTTCACCCGCACCTCGCCAAGGAAGGCCTCGGTGATCGGCACAGTAAGAAAATAATTAAGGAAGGCTTACCAGGGTTTCCCGATAGATCGCTCGCCGTAGGTGATGATCGGGGCGCCGTCGTCGAACCGATCCGATATGCGTTCCGATCGTTCGACCGGCAGTGGATAATACCTGACAAGCGACTCATCAACCGACCAAACCCTGAATTGTGGGTGGTTCGCTCTCAACGACAGGTCTATCTCACTGCTCCGAGTGATAGATCACCTACCGCTGGACCGGCATTATCTTTCACAGCGTTGATTCCTGACCTTCATCATTATAACGGCAGAGGCGGGAGAGCGTTCCCGCTCTGGCACGACGACAAGGGCACTATCTCTAACATCAGACCAGGCATACTTGAATATCTGAGTAACACGTTTCAGGCGCCGGTTGGTGCCGAGGATCTCTTAGCGTACATCGCCGCGATTACCGCTCATTCAGCCTTTACGGAGAAGTTCAAGTCTGACCTTGTTCAGCCTGGCTTACACATTCCGATGACCGCCGACGCGGATCTATTTTTCAAGGGCGTCGAGATGGGTAAAGAAGTTATTTGGCTTCATACGTTCGGCGACAGATACGCTGACGGCAAGAATGGCCGGCGAGCGGGTCCGTCTCGTTTATCATCCAAAACATCACCGAGAGTTCCAGCAGATGGCGCAATACCAACTGATGCCGACGCAATGCCCGATACGATTGACTACGACGAAGGCATGCTCGAACACTGAGACGTTCCAGATTTAAGCCGATGTGTTCCGATCATTTCTGGTGCCAAGAGCCGATTTGTTTCAGTAGTTGTTTCAGTACGGCAGATTTAGGATTGTCTCGGACAAGAATCTGAAACTGGTGTTCGGCGTCCGTCAACATCCCCTCGCGCGCATAAAACACGCCAAGCGCTAGGTGCGAATTGGCCGTCTTAAGTTGATCCAATTCCCGCACACCTCGATCTGATAACACCATAAACTTCATTTGCGTTTGAGACGTTCCCGGCGCGTGAACTTTTTTCCCATCAACGATGGCTTCAACTTCCCACGTGTAGACTTCTCCACGCTTTAGTGGCTGGGGCGCAGTCCAGGATCTTTGGTCCGCTGATAATTCTTCGCTCTTCGCAATCTCGTGACCCGTTAGATCGCCGATTATGACTCGATAACTACGTGCGCCTTCTAACTTCTCCCATGCAAACGACGGCCGATCAGAAAGAAGAACTTCTCTGCCCGGCGACAGGAGCCGGAAGGTCGGAGTCTTGTCGGGTCCCCTTAGTGTGATGGGCGCGCCGGCGAGCTCCTCGTTGATCGGAGGATTCTTGAGGGTTTGAGCTGCCAAAGCTTCAGCGATGTCTTGTCTAGTTTCATTGGGAATGTCATCAAGTCCGCGTACATCACCTCTCTTATCAATTGTGACGCCTCTTCCTTGATCTTTCACTTCAGCAACTGTTGCCCGATCAGGCGCAGTTATCGTTGACTGATTCTTGACGATTAACCGTGGGCTCGGCTGCTGAAAGGGCTGCTGTTCTGTGGGAACGGGCGCCGGTGTTGGCGATGAGTTCGTGGCTACCTCAGTTCCTCGATTAGGCGTCGGACTTGCCGTCGGAGTGATTGGTGAAGGTCGCGTCCGCAGTGCTTCCAGAATTCTGGATCGTTGCGTTATGAAGACGACGGCGGTGATCAAGCCAATCGCAACGAGTACTGCCATCGCCGTGTAGACTGGACTCCATCTGAAACCAAACCAGCGATTGGTTCGGACCACATCTTTCTGCGGCGTCGTTGCTAAAGGCCCATACCTAACAGCAAGCTGCGGTTCGAGTTGATCGCGAAAGGCCTGGAAGCTACGGAGATCTTCACGACACGTCGCGCAACTACCCAAATGAATGTCAAGTATCTCCCGCTCAGTCTCATCGATCTTATTCTCGACAAGATCGCCTAACTGTTCGTAATCGACGTGGTCATGCCTGAATAAGAACGCCGGGTCAAGACTGAACGCTAGGCCCTTTGTTCGTCTTTGGCTGCGCAGGGCCTCGGCTAGCATCTGATGACAGGCCGGACAATCAGCCAGGTGCTCGGCGACAGTCTTGAGCTGCTCTTTGGGTAAGGCGCTCACGGCGAACCGTTCAATTTGCGATTTTGTGAAGTGTTCAGCCATAGCACTGCGTCTTATTTGCCGCTACTGTTATAGACGGAAGTCTTGTCCCAAAATTCCACGCGCCGGGAAATTTATTTTCTTCCTATTTCGAGCCCAAATCCTTCTTCAGCCGCTTGATTGCGCGGAAGCGCCACTGGGTCACCAGCGAACGCGGGGCACCTAATTCAGTACCAATCGCCGCATAATCCATAGGCATTAGAGACCGAAGACGGTTTATCTCTGTGACCGAACGTCCCAGGACTTCTGCGATCTGCCGCATGCTGGCAATTTCCGTCTCCAGCAATAGGCTGAAAAGATCTACGCCGCTGGCATCCTCGAAACTGAAGCAATAAGCATCCCGTTGTGATGGCGCCATACCGCCAAGAATCCCCCATACACGGGCTAGGAGTTCTTTAGCAGCCAACTCGGCTTCGGCAGCGATCGCGTTGTCACCAAGGCCAAACTCCTGCACCAAAGTTTCATCGAAGGAAATAGTTTCGGGTGGTCGGTCCCGAATGCGAAGTAACAGGCCAACTATGTCAGCGAGATCATCAATTCTGATGGGTCGATCGATCCATTGAAGCACTTCCGCCACTATTCTTGTGAGCAACACATGATGCACGTCTTCTTTGGGGAACCTAGTGCTGCGGAATGTTTCGAGTTCGCTTTCAAACTCGCGCACCTGTCGACCAGATGCAGGCAACCTGTCCGTTCCGTACCAAACCGCAAACCCGCCAACGACTTCACCATCGACTTTCCATGTGCGGAAATCCTGATGCCGATTGAAAACGTCTCGGACGCTGTGTTTCAAACGGTACTTGGCTGGGGATTTTGCGCGCAGAAAATCGGCGCAGGCATGGTTCGTAATGCTGGCAACATAACCTCTGAAGTCTTCGATCTCAGTTGGAGACGCGGATGATCGAAGGGTGCGGACAGCCTGAACGATCTTGGTGAGGGTCTCTTGATAGAGATCTTCCGCCTCATGATTGTCGCGATTCGATCCTTGGTCACTGACATGCAATCCAAGTCTGCGCCGCAGAATTCTTCTCACCAAGGGTGCGGCGCGAAGCAGAATCAGCTCGTCAAGATGTTCTTCTCTTTCCGAGTCACTGGCAGAGCTGAGATAGGGCAATAGGACCGGGTCCATAGGTCACACACACGAGGGACTGACCTTTCGTGATTGCGACCAGTGTAGATTAAACGATCAGCGTAGGCACGTACGTTCATACCAAGAGGCGTCACAGGAGAGGTCTTACTCGGAGGAGGGCTTGCGACCAAATCTCAAACGAGTCGCGATCGACTGCATTTGGTGAATGTTTGGTAATCAATGAGTACGTGTAGAAGTCAGCGGAACGGGCCTAGCTCCTCGCGTGCGCAACGAGAGAAAATCCCTGAAACTCTCAGGCCTTGGGGTTCATTCCTTGCCAGACTTTTGCCAGACTTGATCAAAAACATGTGGAACATGAGCCACATGAGCGACTCGATTGGGTGCAATCCGCTCTGGTTTTATTGGGTTATGCGGTCTATGATCAAACGCGGTAGCGTTGGGTGTTGATTCATAACCCCAAGGTCGGCGGTTCGATCCCGCCCCCCGCTACCAACTTTTCACTTCTCCAGTGTTCCGACACCTAACTCGTAATATTCATAGCTCGGTCAAAAAAAAGGCCAGCTCAGTAAGTTGAACTGGCCTCGGTAAGGGTGTCTTGAACAGAGAAGACGAACTAGTTTTGCGTGACCGCAACCTTCTGCGGTGCATAGTTGATGCGGCGCAGTTCATTCATGCGGCCGTCGCGCAGATTGCCCTCGACAATTTCATAACCCATTAGTGCCAGCACGCGGCCCCTCACGAAAATCGGACGCGAGTTGCCGTACCAGTCAACGCACGATGCACGACAGCCGTCGTCCACAGCCTTTTCAGATTCCGCGTAGAGTTCGCCGACTTCCTGAAAATGCAGCGACTGGTTCCGCAGGAAAAGAATCGCGGCTGAACTTTCGAACAGATTCTTGTAACCAGGACGACCGGGGACGCTGATCGGCAGGCCGAGCACGCCTGAATCTCTCCCGTCAGGCTTGTAGAAGAATCCCTGACTGCGCAGCTCGCCTTGCGACGCGCCTTTGCGAACGTACTCGTCGGCGACTTCCGGCGAATCGCTGAGGCGGATGGCGGTGAAGTGCAGATCGCTGCCATCCGTGCCGACAACGATTGCGTCTGAGCCGAGCGCTTCAATCCGATCGACGCCGTGATTCACGGTTAGTTCGTTCGTGTCGCCGTCAGCCCAACGAACGGTGAAGAGGCTCGCCTGATTGTTCTTGCCGGGAGCGCCCCAACCGCTGCCGGTTCCGTAGAGCAGATAATTGCCGACGAACCGATTTTGGAAAGTGTAGCCAGCGGGCTTTGGCAGCGGATGATAGGTCCACGACGAAGCGTTGTCGCTGCCGTCATTGAACAGCGAAAGCGGAATGCGCATCATGGCGACGTCGCCCTGGGCAACTTCCGCGCTCCACATCCCATCGCCTTGTGCGTCCGCGCGCACCAGCACGTTCAGGTGCTTGTCTTCACTTTCGAGAAAAGAAAACTGATCGACGGGACTGCCTGAGACGCCGATTGCGCTCGGACCGGATCCGTCGAGCGGCATGCGATAAAGCATCGATCGATTGCCTGCGCGCTGACCGTAACGCGACCAGTCGGTGGTCCAAACATAAACCGATTCCGGCGAGACATAGAACACTCGGCCCGGCGCGCCGAGCACGGCCGTCGCATCGCACTTGAAGTCGTCATTCGCGAGATCGCAAACCGTGACTGTGTGCAAAGCCATCCCGTAACCGGAGTTCACCTGGCGCGCGGGAACGTAAACTTTCGTCGCCGAAACGATGCGCTGAAACTCTTCCGGCTTCGCGCCTTTGTGCCACTTGCGCACGGCGGGAAACTGCGCGAACGGGTCGTCGTTGTAGGGGTTCAGATAGAGCGGCGTGTAGAAGATCAGCTTGCTGCCGATCAAACGGCTCGCATAGTTGCGCGATGAGTAGTAGTCATTCGAACGCAGATGATAAGTCGATCGATAAGCGAGATTCCCGGCGTTGTCGATCTTGAACAGACCAACTTCGGTGCCGCCTCGTTCATAGCTATATCCGATCACAGCAACCGTGTCCGCTGAGACGAGCATCTCGTCGTACCACGTGTAGCGCGGATCGATGTCCGACCCGAATGCATCGACAGCCGAGATCGGCTTCAGCGAATTATCTCCAATCGCCACCGTGAACAAACGTCCGCGGCGCAGCACCACCAGGTGATCGCCGTGAAGTTTGACGATGCCGCCTTCATCGACGCCAGCGTGCTGAGTGTTGGTGATTGACTCTTGCTTATCGTCTGCGGACTTGGCCAATCCAGAGGCCTCAGTTGCGGCCGGCGCGGGAGCGTTTGCGAGCGGTCCCTGATTACTCTGGGCGCGTCCAGCTTCGCGTTTTCGCTCTTCGGCGAGCTTGCGAAAATAGCTCTTCAGCTCGTCCTCTGACGCGAACGCGCGCATCGTTTTCTTGCCGGTCTTAGGTGTCCCCTGGCCGGGCGTCGGTGCGCCGCTGACTGAACGTCCGGCACAACTTGCCAGAACTGAAATCAGCGCTACGATCGCGACTGAAGTGAATACAAATGAAGTAAAGGAAAGCGCGAAGTTGCGCGCGGCTCGAAGGTCTTTCATGATCGATTCTCCTGTATGCGTTGGTCGAACACATCAGAAGAACGCGGGGGTTCTCTGAACTTGCATGGCGAGTGCGGTTGAGCGCAGCAAAGCTACTAAGCTATATTCAGACACGAGTTACCTCGGAGGGGTCGCATAATGGTATTGCAGCGGTCTTGAAAACCGCCGTCCGCAAGGATATGCAGGTTCGAGTCCTGTCCCCTCCGCCATTTCTTTTAGCCCCCTTGAGTTCCGGACTGACTGACACCAAAGGCGTGCTCCTTTTCTTATTCCAGAATCCGCCGGCCATCGTCTCCCGCATCTGGCACGATTATCTAAATCATAAGTTCACCATCGGTAACGTCGATGTTTCGATCACCTCGCTGATCGAGGGCATTCTGATCTTTACCATCGCGCTGTTCCTGTCGCGGACACTGAGCGCGCTCTTGCAACGGCGGATCGCCAAACGCGCTTATCTCGATCCAGGTTTGCAATACACGCTGGGGCGACTCTTTCAATACCTGATCATCGCCCTGGGCGTGTTACTCGCTCTAAAACTTGGATTCAGCTTAGACCTCACTTCGATCGCCGTAATCTTCACGGCGCTGTCGGTCGGCATCGGCTTCGGCTTGCAGTACATCGCTGCGGATATTGCGTCGGGGTTCATTCTGCTGTTTGAGCGGCCTGTGCGCGTCGGAGATCGAATCAGCGTCGGCAATCAGGAAGGCGACGTGCAGAGCATCAACTTGCGCACGACGGTTTTGACCACGAACGATCGCGTCTCGGTGATTGTGCCGAACTCGAAACTCGTGCGCGATCAGTTAATCAATTGGTCGTATGGCGATCCGCGCGCGCGCATTGCGATTCCGATTGGCGTATCCTACGACGCCAACGTGGACGAGGTGATGGAGACCCTGCTGCGCGCGGCCAAAGATGTGGATAACGTCCTTCAGGATCCGCCGCCCAAGGTGCAGTTTCTCGACTTCGGTGATTGGTCAAAGAATTTTCGTTTGCTGGTTTGGACCAATCGTCCGCGCCTGCATCGTCAAATTCGCAGCGACATCAACTATCGAATCGAAAAACTGTTTCGCGAGGCCCGGATCGAAATTCCTTTTCCGCAGACCGAACTGCGCCTGCGCGATGGTTCCCTCCACATCGATGCGGGTGATCGACTACACCTGGAAAGCGATTCGCCGGAGCAGACAGGCGACAATTAACGACGACGGCGGTGCGTGGCTGCGGGCTTTGCCGGAAGCTTGAACCCGGGACACTTGCTGTTGGGATCATCAGTGTTCGCCTTGCACTTGTCGGTCGGCCGCACCGAACTCAGGCCCAGCCACGTTTTCAATTCTGAAAATGGAAACCACGCGTTGTGATTCGCAGGGTCACACTTCGTTTTGTCCGTGAACTTGCATAAATCAATCGCGTAAATTGGATGAATCTCCCACAAAGCCAGCCGTTCAAAATCTTTCGCATTGTCCCGCGCCGGGTTATTGCCGGCTTTTCCTTCGGCCGTGCAGGGCACGTGACTGCCATCGAAAAACAGTTGGCCCGTAATCTTCACCTGATGCGATTTGAAGAAGTTCGTGTAGTCCGGCGAGTCGAATAAGTCCCATGCCGGCGGACGATAATGAGGGACGATCTCCGCGACGATCGTATTGCACATCTTCGTCTCGTTCGGATCTTCGGCGAGCGTGATGTGAATGTCGTTGTAAGCGCACCCGAGCAAATTGCACTGCACGCTTTCGCCGTTGCCGGCCGTCAGCGGATTGTCCTTATCAACGTTCGAGTGCCGCGCGTCGAGCACGTAGCCGACGAACGACACTACTTTCCCTTCGCCCAGGCGCTTGCCGCTTCCGAGTTTGATTATGTTCGCGAGCTTCGCACGGCTCGGCGGCGGCTCGCCTTTCGGAACCGACGGTTCGTTATTGGCGGCGGTGTTAAGTGCGCTGAAAGTTTGCAACGTCGCCGGCGTAATCGAAGTCGTGGGCGCACAGAAATTATTTTTCTGCGCGTTCTGCTTGTCATTTGCGGCGCCTTTGTTACAGCCCGTATTGCCGCAAAGATAATCGATGCGCTGCGGCTTGTGGGTGAAAGGTTTTAGCTGAAGCGGCAGCGGTTTCGGACATGTTGTGAATTTTAGTTTCTGCGCAACTCCGAGCTGCGAGCAGCCGGCAAATAAAGCGAAGGCGCAAAGTCCGCGAATCAGAAAGAGCGTCATATCAATCACCTCGGATGAAGTTCGCGCGAATCCTATACCGACTTCAATTCTCCATCAACACCGCCGCGAAGCGGGGAGCGGCTTTACAATGCCGAGTCCAAATTTCGCTTGCGATGAAATGCCGTAACAGCTAGGCTACGTCAACTGAGTGATGATTCATTCAGTTGTAATCATGGCTAAACGAGCAAGCAGAAACGGAACGACGGGGAAGCGCGAACTAATCCTGCGCGCGGCGACGCGCGTCTTTGCGCGCAACGGATATTTTAATTCGAAAGTCGCCGACATCGCGCGCGCAGCCGATGTCGCGGACGGCACCGTCTATCTTTACTTCAAAAGCAAAGAAGAAATCCTGCATTCGATCTTCGACCAAAACATGGCCGCCGCAATCGCCTCGGGTCGGGAGTTGATCGCGAATGTCAAAGACCCGCGCGAAAAGTTGCGGCGCATTGCCAAGCTGCATCTCGAACGACTGGGCGCGGATCGCGACTTGGCAGTGGTGTTCCAGGTCGAGTTGCGCGGGTCCACGAAGTTCATGGAAGAATTTTCGGCAGCAGGATTTGCGGAGTATCTGAATCTGCTGCGGACAATATTTGAAGAAGGCCAGCGTTCCGGCGCGTTTCGAAAAAATCTCAGCGCGAAGGTGATGACGAAAATTTTGTTTGGGGCGCTGGACGAGATGGCGACGAATTGGATCATTTCCCAGCGCAGTTACAAGTTGGAGCCGATGGCCGATGTAGTCATGGACGTGTTTCTGAATGGAGTCAGCGCAGAGTGAACCAGAATGTTGGACGCCGCCGAAAAACTAGATCACGGCCATCCTCAACGCGTCCCGTTGCGGGCAGGTGAGCCGACGACGCTCGTTGAAGTGTACGAACAAGCGGTGCGCAATCACCGCAAAGCTGACACGCTCAACTTCAAACGCGATGATCGCTGGCAGTCTATGTCGGGTGAGGAAATGTTGACTCGCGCGCATCACGTCGCGCTCGGCCTTTACTCGCTCGGCGTACGCAAAGGCGATCGCGTCGCTATTTTGTCCGAGAGTTGTGTCGAATGGGTGCTGGCCGATCAGGGTTGTCTGTTTGCCGGCGCCATCACGGTTCCCATTTATCCCACGCTAACGCCGTCACAGGCTGAATACATTTTGAAAGATTGTGGCGCCCGCGCCTTGTTCGTTTCCACGCGAGCAAAGCTTTCCGAGGTCGAGACGGTTATGCGCGAGTGTCCGGCAATCGAGAACATCATTCTGTTTGACGACGGCAAAATGGAAACCGCCAATGTGCTTACTTTCAGTGAACTGCAACAACGTGGACGCACGGTCGCCGATCAAGGACCGCTGCTGCTGGATCAGCTGAAGCGCGCCGCGAAGCCGGAAGACCTCGCGACGATCATCTACACTTCGGGAACAACCGGTGAGCCAAAAGGGGTCATGCTCACGCATGCGAACATGGTTTCGAATGTGATCGATTCGTCCGACCATCTGGAGTTCGGCGAGAGCGATTCGGCGCTGTCGGTGCTGCCACTGTCGCACACGTTTGAGCGGCAAGCGATGAACATGTATCTGCATCACGGCATGAGTGTGTACTTTGGATCGCTTGAGGTGCTGGGTGAGCACTTGCGCGAAGTTCACCCCACGGTTTTGGTTGGCGTGCCCCGAATTTACGAAAAAATCGTGGCGCGCGTCATGGATCGCGCTGCGGAAAAAGGGCGGCTGAATGCGACGCTCGTGACCTGGGCGATCGACGTTGCGCGGGATTGGGCGCGTTTACATACTGCGCATCGATCGATTCCATTGTGGCTGCGATTGAAGCATCGGTTTGCCGACATCGTGGTGCTGGAAAAATTGCGGAGCGCGATGGGCGGCCAGATTCGTCTGCTGGTATCGGGCGGCGCGCCGCTTGCCGACGACGTTGCGCTCGCTTTTTTAGGCTCCGGTTTGCCGATCGTTCAGGGCTACGGATTGACTGAGACTTCGCCCGTCATCAGCGCCGGCCAACTAAACAACATTCGCGTCGGCACTTCGGGCAAGCCGAGTCGTCATGTCGAAGTCCGCATCGCCCCCGACGGCGAAATCGAAACGCGCGGGCCGCATATCATGCAAGGCTACTGGAACAAACCAGAAGAAACGCGCGCGGTCTTTACCGAAGATGGTTGGTTCAAGACCGGTGACATTGGCCATCTGGATGACGACGGGTTTGTGATCATTACCGATCGAAAGAAAGAGTTGCTGAAAACTTCCGGCGGCAAGTACATCGCGCCGCAACCGATCGAGCAACTGATCAAGAGTTCGCGTTTCGTGAATCAAGTCGTGGTCATCGGCAACGGCCGAAAGTTTCCGGCTGCTTTGATCGTTCCCGACTGGCAGCAGCTTGAGAGCTACGCTGAAATCAAAGGGCTAAATCTGAAAACGCGTGATGAGTTTTGCCAGAGCCCGCGCATTATCGATTTGTTCGAGCGACAGATCGCGGCGCGCACGCCGGACCTCGCGCAATTCGAAAAGATCAAACGCATCGCGCTCATCGATCATGAGTTTACGATTGAAGGTGGTGAGTTGACTCCTACTTTAAAGGTTAAGCGCCGCGTGGTTGACGAAAAATACGCGCGGGTAATCGATCAGCTCTATCAAGAGGGGACATAGACTTCAGGCCGTGATTACGTCTGGGGAGAAGAACTTCACAGACTACTCAATAGGGCCATTCGCCGCGGACTTTGATGTCGAACTGGCCCAGGATGCGATCGGCGGCTTCACGCGCCGCTTCCTTGATGGCGTATTCGGAATAGATCGGGCTGTTCTTTGATGGTAGCGTCACGCCGCCTCTGCCGGTTTGGTAAATGTGCTGATGAGTGCGGCCTGAAGCTTTTACCTTCGCAGTCTCCGGCTCGAACATCATGTAGTCGACGTACAACTCGTCCTGTCCTGCTTTAGCTTGCTTACCCGCATCCGCGTACTCGCTTCCCAAATGCAATAAGACGACATAGCGCACCGTCTCTTGCTTGGCGGCCTTGATCGCGGCCGCGCGATTCATATCGCTGCCCGCGGATGTCGGCATCACGATGTCCGCTTCGCCCAGGCGACGAATGCAGTTATCCAATACGGTGTCGAAAACATAAAAGGGAATCGTCGAGAAGACCTCGTGCTTGTCGATGCCGACCAGCATCTGAATTCGCTTTGCGGGTGCGGGTTTTTTCTCAACGGGTTTCGCGCCAGAGACAGATGGCGAAGGCGTGGTTGAGATGCCCGTGCCGCGACGGCCGGATTGCCCCTGCGCGATCGCGCAAACGCAAAGCGCGATTATCAATATTGGCAGTGGACGAATGCGCAGAGTCATCATAATTGCTTCGTCATTCTAGCACCGTTTCGAATCGCAAACATCAGATGCGCGATTGTTTTCAATGGTTCGATTTTTGATCGGCTGGCTGAATAAATTAGACTGTAAACTTCATGGAAACCAAGCTGCCTTGCTCGTTAATAATCACGCGCGTGCGCGACCAGGGTCGTGACATTCGCTCATTCGATCTCAAACCTGAGAGCGCCACGGACAGCCACGGCGTGAAGTTTATTCCGGGACAAGTTGCGGTGTTGCGCGTCGCGAACGAAGAGCCCGCGTACTTCGCGTTCGCCAGCGCGCCCGAAGACAACGAGTTGGAAATTCTGATTAAGAAAACGATTGGCGCAAGCGTCGCCCTGTTCGATCTGAAGGAGAGCGCTCGCGTCGAGTTAACGGGCGTCGCCGGCCATGGTTTCGATCTAGAGAAACAGCGTGGGCGTGACCTGGTATTCGTAGCGATGGGAACCGGCGTAGCGCCACTGCGATCGGCTTTGCGACACGTGCTAAATCGAAAAGAGGATTTTGGCGAGTCGGTAGTGCTGTATGGCGCGCGCACACCCGACGATTTTTGTTATCGCGATGAAACGCAAGGCTGGGAAGATGAAGGCGTCGAGTTGCGCCAGGTGATCTCACGGCCGGATGGTCATGATTGGTCGGGGCCAACGGGTTACGTGCAATCGCTGCTCGATCACGTGCTGCCGGATTTGAAATCACCGGTGGCTTTGATTTGTGGCTCGCGCGAGATGATTGCGCAGACCAGAGACCGTTTGCAGCAGATGGGATTCGCGAGCGAAGACATTCTGACTAACTATTAGGCCTGAGTGACATGCTTCTGACGGCGTGTTTTTTCTGCTTCATAGAGTTGCTACTTCTGACCCGCTGAATTAAGATTTGCCATTCATTTTCGTAACCCACGATTTCAGGCTTTAGCAATCACTAACTTCGCAGCCCACAGCCGGGTTTGCACATCAATTGACCACCATTTTCAGAAAGGAAAATATGAATAGAAAGAGTGCCTCCATCCTTAAACTTCTTGCTTTGACCGCGTTCGCGATCCTTGCTGTCGCATCGGTATCGGCCCAGTCGCAGGCCACCAGTGGCAACATCGAAGGCCGCGTCACCGATCCGAACGGCGCTGCGGTTCCCAACGTCGCGAGTACGGCGACCAACCAGGAAACCGGGTTTGCGAAAAGTGCGCAAACCGACGACGAAGGAATTTTTCGAATCCTTTTCCTGCCCCCGGGCAAGTATCGCGTCACCACCGGTGGCGGGTCGGGATTTGCGGTTGCGGATTACAGCAACGTCACCGTGACTGTCGGTGGCAAGACCCCGCTCGATGTGCAACTGAAGGTTGGCAGCACGACATCGATGGTTGATGTGTCGGCGCAAGGCGAGATCGTCGAAACGACTCGCACTTCGGTTGCCTCGAACATCAACGAGCGAGCGATTCAGAATCTGCCGGTCAATGGCCGTAACTTTCTGGACTTTGCCACGCTCACGCCCGGCGTAGTTCGTGAGCCCACGCGCTCCGGCGATCTGAGCGTCGGCGGACAGAAAGGCACGCTCAACAGCTTGCAGGTTGACGGCGCCGACAACAACAACACTTTCTTTGGACAATCGTTTGGCCGCACAGGCACGCGTCCGCCATATCAATTTTCCGAAGAGTCAGTGCAGGAATTTCAAGTTAACCAGAACGGGTTCTCCGCGGAATTCGGACGCGCGGGTGGCGCGGTCATCAACGTCGTGACCAAGTCGGGCACGAACAACTGGCATGGCAGCGCGTTTGAATATTTTCGCGACGAGTCGTTGAACTCGAACACGCCCATCCTGACAGCGCGTGGCGCCAAGCGTCCCAAATCGCAGATCAACCAATTCGGCGGGACCGTCGGCGGCCCCATCAAAAAAGATCGAGCTTTCTTCTTCGCGGCTTTCGATGGACAACGCTCAACGATTCCGAACGTGGTCGATGCGCCAAACTTTTCGGCGCAAACGGCAGCCATACAGGCTTTGCTCTCGCCCAAGATGGGAACTTATAACATCGGTCGCGATCAGAACGTCTTTATGGCTAAGACCGACATTCGTCTGAACAATTCGAATCAACTGGTGCTGCGCTTCAATCAGCAGAACTTCACCGGCAACAACAATGAAAACGGCGGGGCGCTCAGCGTGCAGGAACACTCAGGCAACAGCGTGGCCAAAACCACGACGTTTTCCGGATCATTGACCTCGACGCTCAGCAGCCGCACGGTTAACGAGTTTCGTTTTCAGGTCGGCCGCGATCGCGAACCGGGCACGGCGAACAGCGATGTCACCGAAGCGCGAATTCAAACCGGTGGCGGATTTCTGCAACTGGGCCGGAATAATTTCAGCCCGCGCGAGACGACCATCAAGCGTTGGCAGTTCATCGATAACATCAGCCATACGATGGGCACGCACAATCTGAAGTTCGGCGCCGACCTGAATTTCGATCGCATCTTCAATTTCTTCCCGGGCCTCTTCAGCGGCCAATACACGTTCAACTCGTATGCGTTGTTTGCGTCGAACACGCCGGCGTCGTACACGCAGAACTTTGGCGGAGCCGGGACTTCAGGTGGAACCACGTTTCCGAACATGAGCGACTACGGATTTTTCGCGCAGGACGATTGGCGCGTGAATCCGAAGCTGACTTTGAACTTTGGCGTGCGTTACGACTATCAGAAATTGGCTGATCCGAAAGTCAACAATCCGAGCGCCGCGTTGGCCGCGATCGGATTGAACACGACCACGCCCGTGCGCGACGGCAACAACTTCGCGCCGCGCTTTGGGTTTAGCTACGCAATCGACAGCAAGACAGTCGTTCGCGGCGGCTACGGAATCTTCTTTGGCCGGACGCCGGCGATCATGCTGGGCACCGCGCACTCGCAAAATGGAATTCAGGTAACGGGCGTCACGCTGAACTGCACGCTGGTGCCGAATCCCTGTCTGACTTATCCGGCGATTTTCACTGCGCCGCCCGCGAGCGGCGCCCAAACACCGAGCATCTATACCTTCTCCAGAGACTATGCGCAGCCGTACGTGCAACAGGGTCGCGCGGGAATCGAACGCGAGTTGTTCTCGAACATGAGTCTTTCCGTCACCTACATGTTCTTCAAAGGCGTGCACTTGTCACGCACTCGCGACATTAATTTGGGAGTGCCGGTGGCCACGACCCTGACTGATCCTTCGGGTCAAGCATTTTCGATCCTTCGCTTCCCGGCGACTCGTCCGGTGCCCGGATTTACGCGCATCAGCTTGTTCGAGAGCACGGCTGACTCGCGTTACAACGGCTTGGCGGTTGAGATGAAGCGCCGCTTCTCCCACGGCTTCCAATTCATCGCGGCTTACACCTACTCGAGTGCGAAAGACAACAAACCCGATCAGACGATGGTCGTGGTGGGCACCGATGACGTGAAGGGGGTGTTCAATAACCAGGACGTTCGTGGTGATTGGGGACGCAGCGACCTCGACATCAAGCATCGGTTTGTCTTCAGTCCCGTTTATGAAATTGGAACGAAGGCCAAAGACAATCCGGTGGCGAGTGTGTTGCTGAGCAACTGGACTTTTTCGGGAATCATCACGGCGCAGAGTGGTTTTGCGTACTCGGCTTTGATTTCCGGTGACGCAAATCGCGATGGCAACTCGGCGACGGATCGCGTGCCCGGCACCTTGCGCAATCAATTCACGACGCCGAACATTTTTATCGTCGATGCGCGGGTAACTAAGTCGTTCAAGTTCGGCGAAAAGTACAGCCTTAGTCTGATTGCTGAGGCGTTCAATCTGTTCAATCGCTCGAACATCGCCACGGTCAATACCGGACGTTATGGAATCGCCAGTTCATCGGCGACGACGCTGACTAATCCGGCGATCTCAACTCCATTTGGATTTGCGCGTACGTTCATCGGCGAGCGACAGATGCAACTGGCGGCGAGGTTCAGGTTCTAGGTGGGAAGACTAGCCGCGGATTAACGCCGATTGACGCGGACAGGAAAGAAAAGCACAAGAGGCTCTGGGTAGAAATTTGCTCTTTGCCTCTTGTGCCTTTTTCTGGCTAGTTGGTGTTGTCTTATCCGCGTCTATCTGCGTTCATCCGCGGCAGAAATTTAGTTCGTCATACCAAACCCGTGCTTCTGCTTGCACAAGCGGCAATAAGTCGGCGGCTCGTAATTATCGAGTTGATGCTTGACGGGCTTCAGCGTTTTCAAATACGCGAAGATCGATTTCAGATCGTCGTCCGACATCTTTCCAAAGAAATACCAAGGCATTGAGTAATGCAGCGGCCGCGCGCCGACCTTGCCGGTGCGCATCGCTTGAATGAACGTGGCTTCGTTGTAGTAACCAATGCCGGAGGCAGCAGGTGTAATGTTGGCTGAGGCGACAGTGCCTTTCGGTTCATAAAGAATAAAGCCGCCCGCGAATTCCATCCCCGGCAACGGCTGTCCCTTTTCTTGCGGCGTGTGGCAATCGGCGCACGCAGCCATCGACACCAGATGTTGGCCACGCTTCTCGGGCGTGGAAAGATCAGGTTTGACTTCGGCAGTTACCGGCTCCGGCATATTGTTCATCAGGTACTTCAGCGGGAAGGGCATCTGAGTTGTCGGCAGTTGGTTCTTTACCGGTGGAATGCTGCGCAGGTAAACGATGATTGAAGCGAGGTCTTCGTCAGACATTTCGCGGTAATGCGGATAAGGCATCACCGGAAACAGCGTGCGGCCGTCGTGACCGATGCCCTCGCGAATCGCGCGAGCGAGCGTATCGTCGCTCCAATTGCCGGCGCCTGTTTCCTTATCGGGCGTGATGTTCGGCGCGATCAGCCACGGCATCATCTGATCAGACCAGATGTGACCTGAACCTTCCTTGCCGGCCAGCGGCGGCGCGCCGGGTTTTGACCAATCGAGATCGGTGTGACAGCCGAAACATCCGTTCACGCCTTCGACGAGATACTTGCCGCGCATCATGCGCGCTTCGGTCTTCTCGAATTTGCGATCGGTGAGTGCGCGTTTCTTCGCACCTATGATCGGCCGCCACCCGATAGTGAAAGTGATGCCAGCGCACACTAGAATAATGACTACGAGCAGGATGACTCCTGCGATCTTTTTCAAACTGCGACGTGCCATGTGATGTGAATTCTCCTAATGTCTGAAGGATTAATTGAGTTGGACCTAAATGAACCGGACGAGGACGATTCTTTTATGACAGGCAAAGGATGGAAGTCAACGCGCCAAGAATGCGTGATAAGAACCCGGGGAGACTATGCGTCCGACGTCGCGGTCTAAGCGGGAATGATAGCCCAGTGTCTCCGGAGGAACTTGCTTTTCCCGAACAGGTTTCTCAAAATCACCGCGCAAGGTTGTCCTCACCGTTTCGTTCGTGCAAAGTAAGCGAGATTAATCCCGCGATATCACGGAGCACTTCATGTTTTCAGAGCGTAAGACCAGGGTCGGATTGATGATGATTTGCGCAGCGGCGCTTGGCGTCCTGTCGTTTGCCGCGTTTGCCAACGGACAGGAAACCGGAGGCGACCTGATGGGCGGCGCCGGAATCTTTCGACCGAAAAATCCGGAAGCGAAGCACAGCGCCAAAACGACGAGGCCACGGCCGCGGCCGAACCCGACGCTCAGCGCGGCTGAACTGGAAGAGAAATTCCAGGACGCGCTCTCTGACGGAAACGACGCGCGCGATGCCCGCAAATTTGCCGAGGCAGAGAATGCTTATCGTGAAGCGCTCAAACTAAAACCGCGCGACCCGCGGGCTTTCTACGGATTAGGAAATGTCTTTGTCGATCAGCAGCGTTGGGAGGATGCTGAAAACGCCTATCGCAAAGCCGTCGAGTTCAGCCCGAACAATCCCGAAGCGTTGACGGCGCTTAGTTTTGTTTTGGTGCAACCGCGGACCGGCGCCGTCAATGCCAGAAGATTCACTGATGCAGAACTTTTCGCTCGGCGCGCGACCGCGTTGCAAGCAAACAGCGCGCTGGCTTTCGATCGTTTGGGAGTTGCAATGATGGCGCGCGGAATCTTCACCGCGGACACAGAAGCCGCATTTCGGCGCGCGTTGGAAATCGATCCGAACTTTGTCGTGGCCCAGGTTCACCTGGCGCGGGTGCTGCGTCGCTTGAATCGAGCCAGCGAGGCTGATCCGCTGTACACCGCGGCGATTGCGAAAGCCGCGGACGCGCCGACGCTGGTTTTGATCGCGGAGGCGCTGCAGTCAGAGCAGCGTTGGAGCGATTCTGAGCCGGTACTGCGACGGGCGCTCGATTTGGATCCGCGCAACCCGGGGGCGCTGTTTTTGATGGGACGCCTGCTGTCGGTGAATCGAAAATATGCCGAGGCCGAGCCGATCCTCAAGACTGCGGTCGAGGTGAACCCCAAATTTTTTCAGGCGCGCTACATTCTGGCGCGGGTGTATCTCGCGATGGACCGCTACGACGACGCATTCAAGACTTACGATGAAGCTGTTAACCTTGCGTCTGACGCCGATCGCAAACAGCTAGCGAGCGCGTTTGGTTTTATGGGTGTCGGCGATGGATTCATGAAATCGAATCGCGCTAAAGACGCGGTGAGAGCTTATGAGCGTGGACTCCAAATGGATCCAACGAATTCCGAGTTACAGATGAAACTGGCCGTCGCGCGCGGCAAAGTAACCCCTTAACGAGATCAAAAATGAAGCGCAGTCCAAATTGTAATCGCACTTACACGAACGATCAGCAAAAGTTCTGCACGAAAGACGGAACGCCGCTTGTCGATGCGCAAATTCCGAGCGCCGGCCAGGGCGAGACTATTCGCATCGATTCGGCGCAACTGAACGCGACGCAAACCGGTGACGAACCAACGAAAGTAATTTCGCGCGAGTTGAAACCGCCGCCGGCGGCGGATTTCGATCCTACAAAACGATCGTCAGTACGCCATCGCCGCACACGAGCGCTTCACTGCCACGAAATACACAGGACTTAGCGCCTCCACCAGCCGCGCCAACGTCGCAGCCGTTGCC
>JAJPKD010000174.1 GCA_021323895.1 Acidobacteriota bacterium
TGCTCAGGCGCGCTCTTCAACGTCCGTTCGGTGTCAGGAAGAAGCGTTTCCGGACGAAGTTGCATCGAGGATTGGTTGACCGGATTTGAATCATCAAGTTGAACCAGATTGCCGGAAGTCGCTGCGTCGCTTTCTTCAATCAGGAAGAGCAATTCTACGTTTCCCAGACGCAGTTGATCGGCATGCGAGAGCGCTTGCTCCTTAACTGGAATGCCGTTAACAAACGTTCCGTTGGCGCTATCGAGGTCGCGAATTTTGAAGTCGTCGCCATCCTGGCGAATCAGGCAATGCCGCCGCGAAACGGAAGGAAATGGGAGGGAAACGGAGTTAGCAGTTTCACGACCGATAGTGGTCTCGGGCGTCAACAAAGGAAACGCGGTTCCTTTCTTCGACCCGCTTATGACAACAACCCTGGGATTCATGCTCGACTGAGAACGCAAGCCACCAATCTCGCGAAATCTGGTAAGCCCCGACAATACAGCATTTGAAAACTATCGCTACTGATAGCCCTTACTATCATTTCTGATATCAAATAGCCAGGGCTTTTCCTAATGTTTTCGCAGGATTAGGTTATTAGCGGTGATTTCGCCAGCAATCAACCGGTGTTGGAGTCTCCGGCGATTTTTCAAAATCAACGGCACAGAAATCGCACTACAAGACGGCCAAGAAGTTCAGATCGAACCAGGGAGTCACAGGAGATTTCACCGAGAAAAACATTCCCCACGCCGACAAGGTAGCAGCCAGCAGCACACCATACCAGCAGAGTTCCTGCTAGCTGAGACCGAGCAACAACCCGAAGTCCCACCCTTCGGGTTGTTTGTTTTTTGATCGCCCAATTCCATTCCTCGCCACGCCAACCAACCGACCGTCGAAAAGAGCGCTGGCAGAATCGCCCCAGTACGAGTATTTTTGTGCACGTAACAATTCCGAAGGTCGGAGATATTCTCGTGCGACGACGCAAGATCGATGGATGCCCAATCGCCGGAGCATTGCAGCTCATCGGCGACAAGTGGACCATGCTGGTCGTGCGCGATCTTTACGCCGGCCCGAAAAGAACCACCGAGTTGCTCGAAGATCTCCATCCGATTAGCAGCCGCACGTTGATGGGGCGCTTGCGTGAGATGGAACAGGACGAGTTGGTTCTCAGAAATAATTACGGTGGTTTGCCGCGTCGCGTTGAGTATGAATTGACTGACCGGGGCCGACGGCTGATTCCGTTGCTGGACGCCTTGTTGAAAACGGGCTTGGCGATGGAGTGTAACGATTGTCAGGATCGCAAGGATAGCGCCGGGTACTATTGCGACTTTTGTCCGAGAAATCCTGAACGGGTTGTATCGTTAGTCGAGCAGCGAGATGCTCTGATTGAACCTGCTGATTCGTCGGAAGTCATTGAGCCGTTGCAGCCGGTCCGACGTCCAAAGGATGATTCGATCGTTTTGCTATGATTCAAAGCTTAGCCAAAGAGGTGACTGGTATGAGAAAACTAATCGCGTTTTTGTTTACGCTAATCATCCTGGCGACACTTCCGGTCATTGCGTCCGGAAAGCCGCATCATCGGCGGCATCGACGAAGAGCGTTAATCGGAGCAGGTGCGGGCGCTGGCAGTGGCGCCTTGCAAAGGCATCGACACAGCCGGCGTCATCGTCGCCGGTAAAGAGCCCTTTGCGGCTTCATTGAATTATGATCTCTGGCCCCGAGTCGCAAACTAAAATCGCCTGGCCATACTTGATCGCGGCGCTCGTTTCTTTGATCGGGCTGGGCGACGCGATTTACTTGACGATTCAGGACATGACCGGCGCGAGCTTGCGCTGCACGATCGTCTCCGGGTGCTCCGAAGTTCTTAGCAGCAAATACGCGCACATCGGATCCATCCCGTTGGCATCGGTCGGCGCGCTCGCATATTTCGCATTCTTCAGTCTGGCCGTTCTGGCAGCTTTTGGCTATTCGTTCGCGCGCCCTCTGCTCACGGTACTGGTCGCGTTAATGTTTCTCACCACGCTTTGGTTGCTCTATCTTCAGGCCTTTGTCATCCGCCATTTCTGTCAGTATTGTCTGCTGTCCGCCGCAGTCACCACAGTCTTATTGCTGGTTGTTACCGGATCCGCCTGGGCTCGTTCACACGCACGGAAATCATAAACTTGCGGAAGCTTTTCACGGCTTGCCTCGTCTAACTCTCGCTGCTAATCTTGGCAGTCAACCCAGCCACTTCTGAAAGGAGGTATCTAAACCATGAAGAAACAGTACGCAGTTTTTCTGCTGATTGCGTCCCTCGTGATTATTGCGCTCGCGGCAGTTGCGGGCAGCGGCAGCAGCTTTGACATTCCGGCTCCGCCGGTGGTCGGCACGGTGATTGATGATTTCAAACTGCCGGATGCGGATGGCTCCGAGCATTCGCTCAAGGCGCTGATGGGCAAGAAAGGCGCCGTGATTATTTTCGTCGCCACCAAGTGCCCGGTTTCGAACGCCTACAACGATCGCATGGAGAAGTTGGCCGAAGACTACAAAGCCAAAGGCATCAACGTCATAGGCATCAATGCGAACAACACTGAGCCGTCCGCTGAAGTAAAATCTCACGCTGCTGAGAAAGGCCTCAAGTTCACGATCCTGAAGGACGATGGCAACAAGATCGCGGATCGTCTCGGCGCGACGCGCACGCCGGAAGCCTACGTGCTCGACACGAGCTTGAAGCTCGTCTATCACGGCCGCATCGACAACTCGCAAAAGACTGAAGGCGTTACTTCAAACGACCTGCGCGACGCACTCGATGAATTGCTTGCCGGCAAGGCGATCACCAAGACCGGTGGCGCCGCATTTGGTTGCACGATCAAACGAGTGTCGTAACGCTCCTTGTAAACCGAACTGATAGCATGCGCACTACGTCAGCCAAACTGCGTCAAACGATAATGCGTCTTTCATTATTTCTAACCCGTCTCGCAGTTATTGGTTGTCTGGTCTTTGCAGCGCTGGGTAAACCCCAAGACCCGAGCGCTGCGCCCAGATCGGCACAGCCGGACCTGCGCAAAGTTCGGACAGCAGACTGGACAGCTGAGCCAATTCGCGAAATCAACCTCGACGGCTTGAAGAAGATCCTCCAACGTGACGGAAAAGACACGCGCCCCTTGCTCGTTAACTTCTGGGCGACGTGGTGCGATCCCTGCCGCGAAGAGTTTCCCGATCTCGTGAAACTGGATAACGATTACAAAGACAAGGGACTTAACTTCGTGGCGATTTCGCTCGACGACATCTCGGACATTAAGAGCGTCGTGCCAAAGTTTTTGACCGAGATGAAAGCGACGATGCCGGTGGTCCTTTTGAACGTGAACGATCCCGAACCGGCAATCAAAGTCGTTGATGCAACCTGGGACGGCCAGCTTCCCGCAACGTTTCTCTACGACAAAGACGGCAAAGTCGTCTTCAGGCACTTTGGCCGGATTAACGCTGATGAGTTGAGGGCTGCGATCAACAGGCAAGTGGGTGGTAAGCCGTGATTCAAAGCCTGCTCAGCAGGCTGATTGATTCTTTCGCGACTCATTCAGACATACATGCAACCACTCACTGCCGAACAGATCGCCGAACACAATCTCACTCCCGAAGAATTTGATCGCATCAAAAATTTGCTGGGACGCGAGCCGAACCTCGTCGAACTCGGTGTCTTCTCCGTCATGTGGTCCGAGCATTGTTCGTACAAGTCTTCACGCGTTCACTTGAAGCGCCTGCCCACACAGGGCGAGCGCGTCATAGTGCCGCCCGGCGAGAACGCCGGCGTCGTCGATGTCGGTGAAGGCTGGTGCGCGGCATTCAAGATCGAGTCGCACAACCATCCTTCGTTCATCGAACCATTTCAAGGCGCAGCCACGGGCGTCGGCGGAATCCTGCGCGACATTTTCACGATGGGCGCGCGGCCAGTGGCAGCGCTGAATAGTTTGCGATTTGGATCGCTCGACGATCCCGTCAACGGGCGACGCAATCGTTCTCTGCTGGCGGGCGTGGTCGCCGGCATCGCGCATTACGGAAATGCGTTCGGTGTCCCGACGGTCGGTGGCGAAGTCGCCTTCGACGACGCTTATGCGCTGAATCCGCTGATCAATGCGTTCGCGCTCGGCCTGGTGCGCAAGGATCAAATCTTTTTCGGCAAAGCCACCGGCGTCGGCAATCCGGTTCTGTACGTCGGCGCCAAGACGGGCCGCGACGGCATTCACGGCGCGACGATGGCTTCGGCGGAATTCGACGAAGAAGCTTTGGAGAAAAGACCGACGGTACAGGTCGGCGATCCTTTTCTGGAAAAGCTTCTGCTCGAAGCTTGTCTTGAAGCGATCCGTAGTGGCGCGATTGCCGGAATTCAGGATATGGGCGCGGCGGGCCTGACTTGCTCAACGTGCGAGATGGCCGCGCGCGGCGAGAGCGGCATCGAAATCGATCTGTCGCGCGTGCCGCAGCGCGAAACAGGCATGACCGCGTACGAGATGCTGCTCTCCGAGTCGCAGGAGCGCATGCTGCTCGTCGCGCATAAAGGACGCTCGAAAGAAGTCGTCGAAATTTTCGCGAAGTGGGACCTCGACGCAGTAGTCATCGGCCACGTTAAGGACGACGGCCGTATGCGCGTGTCGCACAACGGCGAAGTCGTTTGTGACGTGCCGGTGAAGGCTTTGACGGATGAAGCGCCGGTTTATGAGCGGCCGATGAAATCGGCGGGCGGGAGTCAGGAGTCAGGAGTCGGGAGTCAGAAAAAATCGATAAATCCAGATCAGAGTAACAACCGACAACTGACTACTGACAACGGACAGAACTACAACGAAGCCTTGCTGAAACTTCTCTCTTCCCCAAACCTCGCTTCCAAAGAATGGGTCTATCGGCAATACGATCACATGGTGCGCACGAACACGGCCGTGTTGCCGGGGGCTGACGCCGCGGTCGTGCGCATCAAGGAAACGCGCAAGGCTTTGGCGATCGCGCTCGACGGAAACGGGCGCTATTGCGCCGCGAATCCGCGCGAAGGCGCCAAGCTCGTGGTTGCCGAAGCCGCGCGCAACGTCGTCTGCGTCGGCGCAAAGCCAATCGCGATTACGAACTGCTCGAACTTCGCCTCGCCGGAACGGCCTGAAGTCATGTGGTCGTTTTCAGAAGTGATCGACGGCATGGCCGAAGCTTGCAAGGTCTTCAACACGCCGGTCGTTTCCGGAAACGTTTCGTTCTACAACGAGACTGAAGGACGCGGCGTTTTGCCGCCGCCGGTCATCGGCATGATTGGATTAATCGAAGACGTGAAGCGAGTGGTTCAGCCTGGCTTCAAGAATCCGGGTGACTTCATCGCGCTGCTCGGCGCAACGAAAGATGATCTTTCGATCAGCGAATACACCGCTTGTGTCAGCCCGGCCGTCAAGGAGGGAAACGTAGCCCTTGCTGACGCGCGGGCTTCTGACACCGCACACGTCCTGCACATCGATCTCGACGCAGAACTTGCAGTGCAGACTGCCTGTTTGCGCGCGGCGGAAAATGGCCTGTTGCGATCGGCTCATGATTGCTCAGATGGAGGATTAGCCGTCGCGTTGGCGGAATGTTGCTTCTCCTCTCACGGCCGTGCAGCCATCGGCGCAGATATCAGCCTTACTCCAGACTCCCAACTCGCGACTCCGGCTTTGCTATTCAGCGAAACGCCCTCACGCATCATCATCAGTTTCGATCAGGCTTTGCTTGGCGACATCGAAGAGATCGTCGCCGCGGCAGGTTGTCCGATGACGCTGCTCGGCAACGTTGGGTCGGATCGTCTGAGGATCGAGAGCGACGGCGAAGAGGTGATCCAAATCGATGTCGCTGAAATGGAAACCACCTGGCGTTCGTCCCTCGCAAAAAGACTTCAGGCTGAAGCGATTGCCGCGGGAGCGGAATAGTTTCCTAAACGCAACTCCTACTTTCTCGCCAAAACCACCGGCGCTTGTTCCGCGGCGCGAATCTTTTCGAAGAAGCTGCGCACCGCATTGTATTGATCTACCGGCACTGTGGCCGCGCGCTGCACGAGCTTGCGAGTGAAGAACACTTGACCATCCTTTGATTCGTACGTGGTCGCGTAACTTCCGTAAGGAGTTTCGAGCTTGACGGGATCAGGCATCTCATCCACCTGAAATCCATCAGGCAGAGTCACGCGCACGCTTTCGTCGTACGCATAAGGCTCAAGCACGATTGGATACTGCCGCTTCGCTTCAGTCAGGAACAGCGATTCCAGTCGCGAAACCGCCGCGGGTTTGAAGACCATCAATCGCTGCTGCATCAACTGCGCGTAGGCGGGCGCGTCGAACTCCAAAGCGAGCGAGAACTCGCCGCTCGCATTGTCTGTCGGACTGATTTGCGAAATTCTCGCGCCACCAGTCCCGCGCGTCACCCACGCTTCGATCCGTTTGGTGTAATCAGGCCGAGACAAATGTCGAAACAGGCGGCGCTCTTCGACGGCTGATTGGCCCACCGACTTTTCGCTGACCTTGGCGCTGACGGCGCCGGTCGGTCGCAAAACCAGTTCAGTCTGTCGCTCCAAACGATTCGCTTCCGGCGGCGTTACCGGCATGCGCATCAGCGCGCCGTCGTCCCTCGCGGCAATCAACGCAAAGCTGCCCTGTTCGAAATCAGGCAGGTCGCCCACCAGCGTATCTTCATCAGTCGAATCGAAAATCAGCAGCCGGCCCAGCTTCGGATGCTGAATGACGGTGGCGACCTGGGTGTCGTCGCTGATTTTGATCGCGATGATGCAGTGGTTGAATTGACCGGGCGAGGCCCATTCTTCCCGCACATAGTTTGGATCGCCGGAATAGATCGCGACCGGATACGCGGTGATGCCAACGGCCTTCAGCATTGCGCGCATCAGGTTCGCTTTGTCTTTGCAATCACCGTAGGACTTCGCGAAGACTTCGGCTGCGGTGTGCGGCCTGATGCCGCCGCCATGGCCGACATTGAAATCGATCGAAATGTACTTGAGGCGTTGCACGTAATCTCCGATGGCCCGAATCTTGTCGAGTTCCGTTTTTGCCGCGGCGGTCAACTCGCGAGCTTTCGCGCTCACGGCGTCGTTCGGCTCGGCCTGCGGATCGTGCAATTCGCTGATGAAGCGAGAGACTTCAGCCCAGTTAGTGAATGTTCTCAGCGCGCCACCGCCGCCATCTCCGGGAACATAATTCACCGCGAGGCGCGGCGCCAGATTCGTGACTTCAGGACTGGCGGGCTCTTCTTTGATCGGAGGCAGATTGTCGAGCTGCCATGTGTATGAATTGCCGTTGACCTGCGGCTCGATCTTCGCGTGATTGAAGACGACGCTGGCGGGCTTCCAACCGGCCGGAAGGGTCAGCGTGAAGCGCGACGAGAGCGTCGGCAAACGATCCTGAAACTCCCATTCTTCTTCGCCAAAGATCGACCGGTCTTCACTCGTAGCCTGATAGCCAAACACCGCGCCGGTCTCGGCGGCGTCCTTAGCGAGCACCGCCTTCACTCGCAACTCGTTGTAGATGTCGTTCGGATCAGAAATGACGTCGAGCACTTCGTCCTTGCCGTAGTATTTGATCTCTCCCGACGGACGAATCAGCCACGCGCGCAGTTCGCGAACCTTACCGGTGTCGGTCAGGTAAGGAACGCCGGCCCGCGCGTAGCTGCGCCCTTCGCGATTCAAAATGCGCACCGCAAAGTTCTGCACCGTCGTGACGCGGCCATCGGCACTGACGCTGACTTGCTCTTCGTTCAGCAGCACGACGGCCTGCACGTCCTTTTCGTAACTCGGCACGTTGATCTTCGCAGCTTGTTGCAGCCACTGCGGCACGTCATCGCCCGCGCGCGCGAGGGTAGGGTTGACCACAAACAGACAGCAGACCAGGATCAGTTTCTTTGTCATCAGACGATCTCCAGAGGTTAATCTTGCTGCGAGACTTCGGGATGAATCAGTTGGCCTTCAACGTAATCGTGTGATTGTCCTGTGTATGAACCGCTTCGAAAAGCTGCTTGATGCTCGGGTAACTTGTGGTGGGAAACATGATATTCCAGCCGCCACCAAAGAAAAAATCTCGCTTGTAACGCAGCGTCTTCCCATCCTGCGTCGCGCCGATCGACACCCGATACTGGCTGATCTGGCCCGCTCCGAACGGCGCGGGAGCGTCGGCGTTATCGAGCGAAAAGCCCGTCGGCAAATCGATCCAAACTTCGTCTTGTTCAGACCAGGGATAGTGAAAGTAAATATCGTATTTGCGCGCGCTCGAAGAAAACAGCGGCTCGATGCCGTGCTCAAAAAACGCCGGTTGAAGGAACAGCCGCTTGCCGGTCCGCTGAGCGTAGCCGGGAACTCGGACGTGATACGTGCACAGGAACGGCTTCACCGGATCGGTGACGTTTTCAATCTTGATCTCAGAAAGTTCGGCGGTGCTCATCCGCTCTTTGATCTTATCGCGCAGATTTTGTTCGCGCTGCGCCGGCGAGTCGCCATCGTTCAACCGCTTCAGCTCGATTCCCACATGGCCCGAATACTCAACCGTGATGTCACCTTCGAGCGTTCCGTCATCGCTCAATTTCAATTTGGCATTTCGCTTTTCCATAGACTTTTGCGGCGGCGACAGCGGCGTCTTGATGAAACTTGGTTCCTTGGGATCGGAAAGCAACGCTTGTTCGCCCTCTTCCTGCCATAGCAGCATACCCATCGGCACATAGGAACTGCTCGGGTCGATGACGCGCCAGTCAGCTCCCACCTTTACCGCAATGTCGTACGAACTGAGGAAGTACGGAATCGTCAAGCTTTGATTGAAGAATGACTCGCGGCGATTGCCAACGCGCACGACGCGCACGTCGAAACCGGCCGCAGTCGCCAGCGCGCCAAACAGCAGAGAGATGTCGCGCTCGGTGCCAACGCCCCGCTTCAAAGTATCGGCGGCCGATTTGTTTTCTTTCAGCTTCGCGCGATCCGCATCAGTCAAACCCGACGCGTCGCTGCTCGCGTTTTTGATTTTGGCATGGACGAAATCCAAAAGCTTTTGCAGCTTTTCTTCATCGGTCGCGGCGCTGCCAACTGCTTCAGTGGCGGCCTGTCGAACTTCATCTTTCACCTTAAAGTATGACTTGTAGTTATCATAAATTCGTTTGCCGAAAGCGCTCCAGTACTGCGCGCCGCGGCGCTCGGCATCGTCCGCGCTCGTATAGAAGACAAGCAGGTACGGGCGAACTTCGTATTCCGGCGGCATCTTCGGCTCTTCATGAAACGCGGGCACATTCGTCATCCAGAAACTGAACGTTTCGGTTTTCTTCTCGAAATCGTTCTGGATGTTCCCGTTGAACGGCCTCATCTGAAATCCGAAGCCGGGAATGGCCAAAGGCTTCATCGAATATTTGACGCTGCGGACGGGAATCTCGCGTTGGAAATCAAGGCGCTCGTAAAAGCTCAAGCTGTTGTTGCGAACTTCGCGATAACGATATTCGATGATCGCGCCCGGCTCGACATTCGGCATCGCAAACGACTTGGCTTTAACTTTCTTGCCTCCCTGCTTGACGATCGTGCGATCGAAGAAGTCCTTTCTCTGCAGCTCAACAACGTTCCCGTCCGGTTTGATCGTGCGTGCTGCCAGGTCTTTGATTTCCGTGTCAGTCTCGTAAGGAATATCAATTTTGCTCTGTGACTCTTTGCCGCGATCGGTGAAGATCTTGATTCGCAGGTAATGATTGATGACCGTGCGTGGATAGACGGTGTCGACGCCTTCCTGCACTTCATCGACGACTTTGGCCTCCCAGAAAATCACTTCGGCGTCGGCATCCTTATCGACCACCGGGTCGTTCGACTTCAGCTCTGAAGGATCGATGGGTCGCCAGTCATCGCCACCAACGGCAAACGACCTCACGGAAAGAAAGAATCCAAGACAGACTGCGACCGCTGAGAACACAAGAATGCGAGGGAAGAGTTTCATTTTTCGAGCACCTTTCAGGAGTCTAACGATTTCATTAGTCGGGACCTGGGCGACGTCGGGCGAGCCGGATTGGAACGCAGTCTAGCTCAGGTTCTTTGCTCTAGCAATCAGATTTTCGGGGCTGTCAGTGATCCAGATCACGGGTCTAATCGCGCGGAATTTGACCTCGATACACGATTTAGCGGCAGGCGCTTGATGCTCTGTTCCGAACCGCCGCGCGTGCTATAATCCAGCCCTCGCGTTCAGTTAACTTTTACTTATGAATCACGCGTCATAGTTCCCGGCGCGGCCATCATTTGGAGGAAACCATGGCTACTGAAATGAAGCGATCGTCGGCTGCGGCGAATCGAATCGAAGAGCTTTTGGGAGATGAAGCTCGCACGCTGCTCGATCACAAAGCACAAACCATTCCCAAAGAGCAGATTTACCTGCCCGGGCCGGATTTCATCGATCGAGTAGTCGCGCAGTCCGATCGCTCGCCCTCGGTGTTGCGCTCACTGCAGGCGCTGATTAATCACGGACGCCTCGCCGGAACGGGTTATGTCTCGATTCTGCCCGTCGATCAGGGTATCGAACATTACGCCGGCGCTTCGTTCGCGCCGAACCCGCAATACTTCGATCCTGAGAATATTGTGAAGCTGGCGATTGAAGGCGGTTGCAACGGTGTCGCCTCCACGTTCGGAGTACTCGGCGCAGTCGCGCGCAAATACGCGCACAAGATTCCCTTCATCGTGAAGATCAACCACAACGAACTGCTGACGCTGCCGAACAAATTCGATCAAGTCCTGTTCGGAACTGTCAAAGAGGCGCACAACCTGGGCGCGGTGGCAGTCGGGGCAACGATCTATTTTGGATCAGACGAATCGACGCGACAGATCACGGAAATCGCGAACGCCTTTGCGCAAGCTCACGAACTCGGCATGGCCTGCATCCTGTGGTGTTACCTGCGCAATTCAAAATTCAAAACTCCTGAAGGCGACATGCACGCAGCTGCGGACCTCACCGGCCAGGCGAATCATCTCGGCGTGACAATTCAAGCCGACATCGTGAAGCAAAAACTGCCCGAACGAAACGGCGGCTACACGGCTGTCGAAAAGGAACTGGGCAAGTCCTATGGCAAGACGAGCAAGCTCGTTTACGAGAAGCTGACGACCGACAACCCCATCGACCTCGTGCGCTATCAGGTCGCGAACGGTTACATGGGTCGCGTCGGCCTGATCAACTCCGGCGGCGAATCCAAAGGAGCGGGCGACCTCGCGGCAGCCGTGCGCACCGCGGTCATCAACAAGCGCGGCGGCGGCATGGGCCTCATCTCGGGACGTAAAGCTTTTCAGCGTCCGATGAACGAGGGCGTCGAGCTGCTCAATGCGATTCAGGACGTGTACTTGTCGAAAGAAATTACCATCGCCTAATTAGAATTAAAAGAAAACGCGCGCGCATTTGCGGCAATTTTCAGTCGCCAATATAATGCGCGCGCTTTCGAATTTCCGATGGCAACTACTATTCAATGGAAGCACGGTCGCGCGCGCCGGCGACCGCGACAGGAACCGCGACGGCTTGAGGTTATCAAGTCGGCGTTGGGCGAAATGGCGCGAGCCGCGCTGACTGAACCGTTCATGACGGCCATTGAGCGTCAGCAGATTTATCTGCGCCGCTTACCCAAAGGGCTCGATGGTCTTCGCGTGGTCCATCTCTCGGATTTTCACTACGGGCCACTCGTTGATCCGCGCCATCTTGAGCGCGCGATCGAAATCGCAAACGATCTCAAACCGGATCTCATCGCGCTGACTGGGGACTACATTTCACAGGAGCGAATCTACGCGGCGCCTTGCGCAGAGCTGGTTGGGAGACTGCGAGCGAAACATGGCGTGTTTGCAGTGCTCGGCAACCACGATCACTGGACCGATGCGAAGCTCATCGCTGACTTGTTCCGTGCCGAAAAGATTCGCGTGCTCATCAACGAGGGTTTGCGCGTTGACGTTGACGATGAATCCTTCTGGCTGGCTGGCGTGGATGACACAATGGTTGGCTTGGAAGACTTGCCGCTGGCCTTGGCGGGTTCAGGCGATTGTGAATTCAAATTGTTGTTGGCGCACAATCCGATCATTCTGCGGCGCGCGGCCCGCGCGGATGTCGATCTCGTGCTGAGCGGGCACACGCACGGCGGCCAGGTTACGCTGCGTCCGGAGAAAAATCGATCAGGCCGGCCACGACGCCGGATGCTGCGCGGCCTCGGCCGCAGAGCCAACACGCAGATCTATGTCACGCGGGGATTAGGGATGGTCGTGCTGCCGATTCGCTACGGCTGCCCACCGGAGGTTTCGCTCCTCGAACTGCGCTGTCTAGGGTAACTTCGAAGTCACAGGAAACCTGCAATACGGTTTCCCATCGCCAATCGAAAATCTGAACTCGAAAATCGCGAATGTCCTCTCGGATTATTACTCTGCCAAATGTGCTGACCGTCTTTCGGATGGCCCTGATTCCCGTTTTTGTTTCACTGCTCTTCTACCAAAAGTTTCTGTTCGCGCTGGGAGTATTCGTAATCGCCGGAATCACCGACGGGCTCGATGGCTTGTTGGCGCGCAGGTTCCATCAGCAGTCACCGCTCGGGCGAATTCTTGACCCCATCGCCGACAAGATGATGTTGGTAACATCTTTCGTGGTCTTGTCGATGCGCAACGTCTATCCGATTCCGATTCCCAAGCATCTCCCCATCCCGTTTTGGGTCACGATCACAGTCATCAGTCGAGACGTCTTTATCCTCGTCGGAGCCGCGGCAATTAATATGGTGACCGGATTCCGCGCCTTTCAACCGTCGCTTCCCGGTAAGGTCAGCACGGTCGTTCAGATCATCGCGGTCGCCACGGTCATGTTGGCCGCGCAGACGCGATTCGGTACCGGTTACTACCTCCCGACGGTCTATGCGTCAGTCTTTGGCCTCACCCTGATTTCCGGCGTTCACTACATCTTTTTCGTCTCGCGGCTTCTCACCAAATCAGGCCAGAATCCACCTCTCTAGGGTTGACAACAACACACTCAGATATTATTCTAAGGCCGTAATCAAGCTGCCTCGCCGCAGATTCGAACGAATAATCAGCGGAGTATCAACAAAAATGAGCAAAATCATCGGTATTGACTTGGGAACGACCAACTCTGTCGTTGCAGTCATGGAGGGCGGTGAGCCCGTCGTTATCACAAATGCAGAGGGCGGCCGTACGACTCCATCAGTAGTCGCGTTCGCCAAGGACGGCAACCGGCTGGTCGGCCAAGTGGCCAAGCGGCAGGCGGTCACAAATCCTGAGAACACAATCTATTCAATCAAGCGCTTCATGGGGCGCCGCTTTAACGAAGTCTCCGAGGAGAAAAAGCAGGTCCCTTACAAAGTGGAAGGCAGCGGCAGCGGCGGTGACGTGCGCATCGGCGCCGGCGGCAAAGAATGGAGTCCGCCGGAAATCTCGGCCATGATCCTGCAAAAGATGAAGCAATCGGCCGAGGACTACCTCGGACAGAAAGTTGACAAGGCAGTCATCACGGTTCCGGCTTACTTCAACGACTCGCAGCGCCAGGCCACCAAGGACGCGGGAAAGATCGCGGGCCTCGAAGTTATGCGTATCGTGAACGAGCCGACGGCGGCGGCATTGGCGTACGGCCTCGACAAGAAGAAAGACGAGACGATCGCCGTGTTCGACTTTGGCGGCGGCACCTACGACATTTCGATTCTTGAAGTCGGCGAAGGCGTCGTCGAAGTGAAATCGACGAACGGTGACACGCACCTTGGTGGTGACGACATCGACGAACGGCTGATCGAATGGATCATTGAAGAGTTCAAGAAAGATCAGGGCATCGATCTTTCCAAAGACAAAATGGCGCTCCAGCGCCTGAAGGAAGCAGCCGAGAAGGCGAAGATCGAGTTGTCTTCGACGATGGAGACGGAAATCAAGCTGCCATTCATCACGGCTGATCAATCAGGACCGAAGCACTTGGTGATGAAACTGACGCGGGCGCGTTTCGAGCAGTTGGTCGATCCGATCTTGAAGCGACTGACTCCGCCTCTGGAGCAGGCGTTGAAAGACGCGGCGATCGACGCGAAGAAGATCGATGAGGTCGTGCTGGTCGGCGGTTCGACTCGCATCCCAAAGGTTCAGGAGATCGTTAAGAACTTCTTCGGGAAAGAGCCGAACAAGAGCGTGAACCCTGACGAAGTTGTCGCGATCGGCGCGGCTGTCCAAGCAGGCGTTCTGTCAGGTGAAAAGACCGACATCCTGCTTCTTGACGTAACACCGCTTAGCCTCGGCATCGAAACACTCGGTGGCGTTTCGACCAAGCTTATCGAGCGCAACACGACGATTCCGACGCGCAAGTCTGAAATCTTCTCGACGGCTTCCGATAATCAAACGTCGGTGGAAGTTCACGTCATTCAGGGCGAGCGCCCGATGGCCGCCGACAATCGCACGCTCGGCAAATTCCACCTCGTCGGAATTCCGCCGGCGCCGCGCGGCATGCCGCAAATCGAAGTCACGTTCGACATCGACGCCAACGGCATCGTGAACGTCTCGGCCAAAGACATGGGCACAGGCCGCGAGCAGAAGATCACCATCACGTCCTCTTCTGGCCTGAGCAAAGAAGAGATCGACAAGATGATGCGCGATGCCGAATCGCACTCGGCGGAAGACGCTACCAAGCGTGACGAAATCGAAGCGCGCAATCGCCTGGACGGTCTGATCTATCAGATGGAAAAGACTCTGAGTGAGAACCGCGAGAAGGTCTCGGCGGTGGCGGGTGAAGTCGAAACCGCGATCGCCGACGCGAAGAAAGCGATCGAAGAAGGCGGCGTTGAGCGCATGAACAATGCATTCAACGCGCTGCAGACGGTCTCGCACAAGATGGCTGAGGCCTTGTATCAGCAAACTGGCTCTGCGCCTGGTGGGGAATCAACCGATCAAGCAGCAGGCGCAAGCGCTTCCTCTGGTTCAGGTGGCGGCGAAGATAACGTCATCGACGCTGAATACGTCGATGTGGACGAGAATAAGTAAGGATAGTGAACAGTGAGCGGTGAGCAGTAGGCAGTTTCTTTTCGCTGCTGCTCACTGCTTACTGCGATCTGCTCACTGACGTGGCCAAAGAAGACTTCTACAAAATTCTCGGCGTAAAGAAGGACGCCAAGCCGGACGAAATCAAGAAAGCCTACCGGCGCTTGGCGCGCAAGTATCACCCGGACGTAAATCCCGGTGATAAAGCCGCCGAGGAGCGCTTCAAGGAAATGAGCGAAGCGTTTGATGTCCTGTCTGATCCAAAGAAGCGCAAAGTTTACGATCAGTTTGGCCAATACTCGGACAATCTTGCGAACGCGGCGGCCAGCGGCGCCGGATCGGCTTACACGCGCGGCGCTCCGTTCGACTTTTCGGGATTCGATTGGGGCGCAGCGACCGCTGGGGCGGGAACTTCGACCGGCACCGGTAGCTTCCGCGACATCTTCTCAGACCTATTTGGCGGGCGCGCCGAACGCGAACCACCGCGGCCTCAACCCCAGCGCGGCGCCGACATTGAGATGCCTCTGTCGCTCTCTTTCGAAGAAGCGATCACCGGTCTCACTACTAACATCACCGTGAATCGATCCGAGCAATGCTCTCGCTGTCACGGCGCGGGCGACACCGGCGGATCGGTGGTGACCTGTACGACGTGCAAAGGCTCTGGCCAGGTGCAACGCGCCGGCGGCCGCCTGCGATTCAGCCAGGAATGTCCCGACTGGGGCGGAAGCGGCAAGCGTCGCCCGCCGTGTTCGTTGTGCAAGGGCAAAGGCGTGCTGCCGAAAACTGAGAACGTCAAAGTCCGTATCCCCGCCGGCGTAGATACCGGCTCGCGCGTGCGCATTCCCGGCAAAGGCGAAGGCGGACGGCTTGGTGCGCCGCCGGGCGATCTTTACATCATCACGAACGTCGGACGGCATCAACACTTCACGCGCAAGGGCGACAACATTTATGTGACGGTGCCAATCACAGTGCCGGAAGCTGCGTTGGGGGCAAAGATTGAAGTACCCACGGTCACCGGCAAAGCGCAACTACGTATTCCGCCCGGCACGCAGTCAGGCCAGAAGTTTCGGCTTCGTCATCGAGGCGCGCCATCTCTACGCGATCCAAATGCGCACGGCGATCAGTTTGTCGAGGTGCAGGTGACCTTGCCGAAAGTGATTTCAGAAGAGACGAAAGAATTGCTGCGCAAGTACGCGCAGATGAATGGCGAGAATCCGCGAGTGGCGATGGGACTTGAATGAGTTTTGAGTTCTCAGTTTCAAGTTTTCAGTTGGCTAATCTCCCTGCGCAAACGCCGACTCAAAACTGAAAACTCAAAACTGCAAACTGAGGAAAAGGCGAGCCAAAACATTTACGATCAGCGCGGTGGCGGAGCAGTTCGACGTGCATCCGCAGACGCTGCGGCTTTATGAGCGTGAAGGTTTGTTGAAGCCTTCGCGCTCAGAGGGCAACACGCGTCTCTACACCGACGGCGATCTTGAACGGCTCGAGTTGATTCTCTCTTTGACTCGCGATCTAGGCGTGAATCTTGCCGGCGTCGAGATCATCCTCAACATGCGCGAGAAGATGGACGCGATGCAGCGCGAGTTCGAGCGCTTCTTCAATTATCTGCAAAGCCACGCCGAAGAACTCTCTCATTTCACTGAGCCCGCGCCGGAAGCTGGTGCGCTGGTGCCTATCAGCCGCCTCACCCGCCCAGTGCCCGTCAAACGTCGCGCCGCCGGCACCAAGTCGCGGTAAATTCCGCCGCTGGATTTTGTTGAGCAAACCTCCGCTCGGTGTTAAAGTGTGCGCCCTAAGCACGTTCAAATCTCAGGTTAACAAGTCTCAAGTTTTACACCGGGATCGATGTTCACGATGCGTCCCCCTGCGGTAATCACGCTCCTGCTGCTGATAGCGTTAACCCTCCTGGGTTTCGTTGGGCGGACCGGTGCCCAGGATCTCGACAATGTAAGCATCACCGGCAAAGTCACGGATCAAAACGGCGCGGTAATTCCCTGAGCGACCATCACCGCGACACTGGTCGCGACCAAAGTCGAGCGCACAGTCGTCACCGACGGGGACGGTAACTACAAAATCATTCAACTGACGCCGGGCAAGTACGTGTTGAAGGCGGCCGCGACGAGTTTTCAAGCGACCACGCTGGCCGAACAGGATTTTGTCGCGGCACAGAACGCTCAGATCGATTTCGTTTTATTTCCGCCGGGCATCGTGCTCGAAAAAGTCGTAGTCTCGACGGTAGATGCCTCGCCGATAGATGTGACGCGAACGGTGGTGGGCGGCACCGTCACGACGCGCGAAATCGAAGCGCTGCCGGTTGCGTCGCGCTCGCCGCTGGATTTGATCTTCACGCTGGGCGGCGTCGCCGAAGAACCTTTGTCAGTTCGCGATCTCGCAGACGATCCCACGGCGCGTACGACGCCGGAAGAAGCCGGAAACTTTTCGCTCTCGGGTGGCACGGCTTACTCAAACAACATCACCATCGACGGTCTAGATAACAACGACGATCGATCGGCGCGCGAGCGCTTCACGCCCTCGCTGGAAGCCGTGGAAGAAGTTCAAATCATTCGCAATCAATTTGCGGCTGAGTATGGGCGCGCGTCCGGAGGCCGCATCAATCTGCGCACCCGCGCCGGCTCAAACAAGTTTCGCGGCCGCGCCTTTTATTTCTTTCGCGACGAGTCGCTGGATGCGAACAGTTGGAAGAACAATACTCTCGGCGTGAAACGTCTGCCGTTGCAGGAACATGATCCCGGATTCACGCTGAGCGGCCCGCTCGTGATTCCCAAGATTTACAACGGCCGTAACCGAACCTTCTTTTTCACCGCGTACGAGTACGACACGTTTCTCGATTCAACCCTGATCGATGCACTAATTCCGGTTGATTTGAATCCGCTGTTTCCGCTGCCTGCGCCGACGAACCTTTCGCAGAAGCGAGATGAGAATCCGTCCGCGCCTGCCTTGAAGGCAGTGAACGGCATCGCGCCTTTTGTCGAAAGGATCAGCACACCGCAGCGCAATCACATCTTCACGGCGCGCGTCGATCATAAGTTCACTGACCTGCACAACGGATCGTTCCTGTTTCAGTTGGGCCGGCTCACTAATCTGCGTCATATAGGCACGGGATCCGTCGACGATTTGATCGAAGCCTTGGTCGGCAAGACGCGCAACACGGACGCGATCTCTTATTCGGACAGTTACGTAATTTCGGCAAAGGCCGTTGCCCAAACTCGCTTTCAATTCTCTCGTTTGACGCCGGCCGTCGAAGCTACGGGCGGCGCAAAAAAACCCGTCGTGCTCATCAACATTGCCGATTCGGCAGCCTTAAATTCAGGAACGCTGGTGGCTGGGACCTCAACCAGCGGCGCGACAGATCGCCGCGAAAAGCGATTTCAGCTGCAGGAAATTTTTGCCTACGAGAGAGGCGCGCACTCGCTGAAATTCGGCGGCGACATTCAGCGCATCAAATCCACTTTCATCGATCTTTCGGACGCGACCGGCACCTGGAATTTCGACAGTGCCGGAGATTTTCTGGCGAATATTCCCAGTCGTTATCGCCAGAACTTTCTCACGACTTCGACGCAACAAAACACTTACGTTGGCATCTTCGCGCAGGACGAATGGCGTTCGACGCCGAACTTCATGATTAGCTACGGCCTTCGTTTCGAAGATGAGACGATCGTGAGCGACCTGAATAACTTCGGTCCGCGTATCGCGTTTGCTTACGATCCATTCAAGTCGGGCAAAACGGTGATTCGCGGCGGCGCCGGGCTTTTTTACAACCGCGCGTTGCTGCGCACCATCGACGACTTCACCACCGGCGCGCAGCAACTCTTCTTCGACACCAGCGCGCTGACGGACACAGCCACGGGAAAGGTGATGACCGATGCACAGCGCCGGGCGTTCATCGCGGCGAATCTGAAATTTCCGCAGACGCTCACCGCCGATTCGCCGCTGGTTAAGCAATTCGCCGTTGGGAATACCGGAACATCGTCAGGTGGGGGACTCTTGCGTCGTCTCGATCCGACGCTGCGCATTCCGGAAAGTTATCAGGCAAACGTTGGCATCGAACGCGAGGTCCGCAAAGGACTGGTTTTTGAATTTAATTACACCTGGAATCGCGGGCTGCACCTTTGGCGCGAATTCAATATCAACGCGCCGGTGCTGCCGAAGGGTTACAAGAGCCTCACTGAATATTTGGCCTCTCACGACTTCGCCAACTTCCTCGCGAAGCCCGGGGGCGTGCGACCAATTCTGAACACGTCAACCGCCGGCGATCTGGTTCGGTTTGTTTTGGCGCCACCGGATCCAGCGAATCCGAATTCAGTCGTGCGGATTGTAGAGTTCGGCGTTCCGATTTCGCTGATCAATTTGAATGCGTTCACTTCGACGACTTCGGTGACGACTGCCCTAGCGGCTTTGAGTCCGCTACGGCCGGACCCGGCGAAGGGCGAAGTTGAGGATTTGATTCCGGTCGGCAACAGTTTCTATCACGGCCTGACCTTCGAATTGCGAAATCGTTTTCGGCAAAAGAAGAATGGCTTGGCGTTTTCATTTCGCGCTGTTTACACGCTGTCATTCTTGAAAGACGACGGCATCGTCAACACTTCAGACGCAGTTATCGCCGGAAATTTCCAAAATGAAGTTGCCCGCAGTCTTCAGGATCGCCGCCATCGTTTCGCGTTTTCGGGGACGCTCGATACGCCAAAGCACTTTGGCAAGCTTCGCATTTCGCCAATCATGCGGATCGCCTCTGGCGCGCCATTCAATATCGGGCTCGGCGCCGATCGGAATCTCGACGATGTCAGCAACGATCGGCCGGGATTCACCGGCGACCCCAGCGCCTTGAAGTGGCGCGCGCCCGGTCAGCCGCTCGACCCATCGATCTTGAATCAGTTCACCTTGCCGACGATTGGCCAGACCGGAAATTTGCCACGCAATGCGGCGCTTGGGCCAGCGCAATTTCTCTTTGACTTGAATGTGACGCGCGAATTCAAGTTGACGGAACGCGTGCGACTGCGCCCGGTCGTGGAGTTCGACAACATCCTGAACGCACGTGTCTTCAGTTTTGGCAGCGAGTTCATCGACTTCAACGCATTCGGGCCGACTTCGTCACCGGCAACGCGGCAGGCATTTCTCGATTCATTTCTCGTGCCGACGCGGACCCTGCGCCCCAGACAAATCAGGTTGGGAATGCGTCTGGATTTTTGAAGTAGCGCAAATTGGCAATTTGCGGTACTACAAGAAAAAAAGCCTCTGCCGATCGGCAGAGGCTTTTCATTTCAAGCGATACTCTTGCCTAATTAACCTCGAGCACGAGTCCTTTTTCGCAGAAGTCGAACTTCACGGCGTCAGACCATTCATTATTGGCAAACTGTACTCTGAAGTACTGCTCGCATTTTTCGTTGTCGGTTGACTTGTCCCAGATCAGTTCTTCCGTGGCGCCGGCAGCGATGCCATCGCCGATGTCGAAGTAACCCCAGTTTTTGCCATCTTCTGAGACCTGAAGTTTCTTAATGGCTTGTCTGGTGTTGTTGTGGACTTTGAATTTGTACTCATTCGTTTTCGCCAGGCTGAGCGTGTTCATCACGGCGAAAGCGAGTACGAGCACTGAAAGTTTTGCAATGTTGCGGTAAGTGCGCATTTGATTTTCTCCAAGTGATTGAAATTCCCGGTGACGAGGGGACGCCAGCGACGGTTGTAAAACGGTGCTAGATGATAAGCGCGGACGAGGGTTTTGGCAATGTGAGCGCGAATGGGAATCCAGGCTCGAGAATTTTGCGCGATCCTGAAATTAGTTGCCCGCGCTAAGCAGCGGCGGGGCCAGCAGGCAGTAAATCAAACGGCGATCACATCCAAAGCGTATAATTTCTCACAGGAGTTTTCGTAGTAAATCAATTATGCCGTTGAGTTCAACAGCCGCTTCGCTCGCCGACGCTTTGGACGAGATGACCGCCGAAGGCGCGTTGGAATTGACCGAGCATCTTCCGAAGAACGCCGTGAAATGTTTCGCCTGTGGCCATCGCTGCCTAATCAACGAGGGCAAGCGCGGCATTTGCAAGGTCCGCTTCAACGAAGGCGGACAACTGCGGGTGCCGATGAATTACGTCGCCGCACTCGCGTGTGATCCGACGGAGAAGAAGCCTTTCTTTCATGCGCTGCCGGGATCGGACACGCTGACGTTCGGCATGCTTGGTTGCGATCTGCACTGCGCCTATTGCCAGAATTGGTTGACGTCGCAGGCGCTGCGCGATGACGCGGCCATATCGCAACCGAACGTCGTGACCGCTGATCGCTTGGTGTCGATGGCGAAGGCGTATGGAGCGTCGATGGTTGGGTCGAGTTACAACGAGCCACTCATCACCGCCGAATGGGCTGTCGAAGTTTTCAAAAAGGCGCGACCCGAAGGCTTCCGCACCGCGTTCATCTCGAACGGCAACGCGACGCCGCAAGTGCTCGATTATCTGCGGCCGTGGACTGACTGTTACAAAATCGATCTGAAGTCGATGAGCGATAAGAACTATCGCCAGCTCGGCGGCGTCGTCGATAATATTCTCGACACCGTGAAGATGGTGCACGAGCGTGGCTTCTGGGAAGAGATCGTGACGCTGGTCATTCCCGGCTTCAACGATTCCGAAGATGAATTGAAGCGCGCAGCCGATTTCATCGCGTCCGTTTCGCCCGATATCCCCTGGCATGTGACTGCGTTTCACCAGGACTACCACATGCAGGACAACGCGAACACTACTGCAGAACAATTGATTCGAGCCTGCGAAATCGGCCGCGAAGTCGGCTTGCGCTACATCTACGCAGGAAATCTGCCGGGCCGCGTCGGCCGTTGGGAGAACACTTACTGTCCGTCGTGTGATGCGTTGCTGGTTGAACGTTACGGCTACCTGATTCGGCAGACGAACATAACTGCGGACGGACAATGCCCAAACTGCTCGACTCAGATTCCCGGCATCTGGTCATAAAGAAAGGGCGAAGCTTTGCGGCCTCGCCCTTTGAAGCTTTCACTTCTAATCAACCCTACATTTTCTTTTCAGGCGATGCGGGTGCACCGGTGGCGGCGCCTTCCGGCGTGCCCTGATGATAAAGCCCGAGCCACTTGCCATCGCGCTTCACCCAAATCGACGTGTGATATGCCTTCATCGGCTTCGCGCCTCTCATCGTCGCCGTGTAAGTCACGAGCTTGGCATCATCGTCGAACGACAAAGCTTTCCAGTTGCTCAAGTCGAACTGCGATGCATCCATGCCTTCCTGCAGACTCTTAATCGAAGCAGCTTTGTCATAGACACCTTCCCCTTCAACTTCTCTGAATTCGGGCGCCAGCAACGAGCCGAATCCGTCCCAGTTCTTCGCTTTGAAAAGATCCCAGACGATCTTCTCGTTCGCGATCGGGTCGGCTCCGGTCTCAGGCGGTTTGCCCGTGGCAGGCGAACCGGTTTCTTTCTTTGACGGTGGCATTGGCTCCATCTTCTGGCTCAGCGTCTCCTGGTAGTAAATCGCCTGCCATTCGCCATTGCGATTCACGTAAGCCGAAGCATCGTAATAAGGTCCGGCCGGGATGTCTTTGCCCTTGTACTTTCCTTTCAACGTTGCCTTGTATGTCAGCAGCGCTGCGTCTTTGTCGATCGGTGTCATCTTCCAATCGGAAAAAGTCACATCCGCGATGTCATAATCCTTTATGCCGGCCATGGCCGCTGCCTTGTCGATGACACCGCTGTCGAGAACTTCGATGTAATCAGTAGCCACCAGCTTTCCAAAAGCGTCGGCATCTTTCTTCTTGAAAGCATCCCACGCGCTCTTTTCTTTCGCGATCATGTCAGCTTCGGATGGGGCGGCCGTCGATTTCGTTTCGGTCTTGTTCGAGTTGGCCGTCATGTTGCTGTTGCTGGTTGGCTCAGTCGTGCACGCCGCAGCAAGCAACAGCAGAGACCCAAGCACGAGAAATTTCTTCATGTTGCGGAACTCCTTTTGGCTGAATTTCAGAAATGCGTAGTGCTTCTATGACAAAAGCCAAAGCCAGTCAAGAGAAACTATGGCCTCGCAAAAAGGAGGGCGCCAACCAGCGCCCTTTAAGTCTAGCAAGGTTGATTAACTCCTTAAGTCGGCGATGCGCTCTTTCTTGGCGATGCCTTCATGGCCGGCGACGGTTTCATCGCCGGAGAGGGTTTCGTCACCGGAGAAGATTTCACCGAGGGAGATGGTTTCACCGAGGGCGAAGCTTTGGCTCCGGGTGATGGACTAGCACTTGGCAGGGGGTTCATCACCGGCACCGATACGGATGCGACCATCTGCCACTGGCCATTCTTGCGTGCAAAGGTGTCAACTGAGCGAAATTCATGAATCACCTGTTGGCAATTCCCGGTGGAAATTTTGTACTGGTCACCCTTGACGGTAATTCGCACTCTAACCAAAGCCGAGTCATTGTCGAGGACTTTAACTTGAATATCACTTATCTGCTGCTCATTGGACGCAAGGGTTCCCGATTCGATGTCGGCCACATCCTGATTCTTGTTGCCATCGCTGCCGTCAGGATAAACCAGAACAATGTCATCAGCTTCGAGCTTGCGTACTGCTGCGCCGTCGCGTTCTTTGAGAATTCGCGGCCAATCGTTCTCGATCTTGATGAGTTCTGCTTCGATCGCGGCCTTGTCCGGTGTCGGCTGCGGCGTTGCCACGGCGGCGGTGTTCGCGTTATTTGGCGAACTCGTACAACCAGACATAACCAGCGTTACTATCATCAACGGCAAAATAATTAGCAGATAACTCCGTTTCACGATCGAACTCCTTTTCAATTTAAGAATCAGATTTCGGCAGCCAATCCAAAGCTTCTATCCAAACCGGCAGTCGAGTCAATGCTTAATTTCCCGCAGCCCGAAAACCGTCTCCTGAAAGTATTGACTTGTCGGTTTCGTTGTCCTATTGTCATCGCGAAAAACCGTAGCCCGGACCATTCCAAAGTTGTTGAGGCGGTTTTCAAAAACCTTCCACCGCGTAATTCTAACGCGGTAACACATCGAAGGAGGACTCAATGTCACTGTCTCTTCGACTATTTCTGAATCGCGTCAATACTACGTTATCGGCCACCGCTGTGGCTTTCGCATTGATCGGCAGCTTTGCCTGGACGGCAGAAGGTCAGCGGCCCAAACCGCAGGGTGACGGAGTCGATAGCCCGCTATTCCTTGAATTCAAGGGCGTGCGCATCGGCATGAGTGCGGATGAGGCGCGCAAGAAACTAGGCAGCCCGCGCGACAAAGGCGACGAAGTGGACATCTATCAATTCAATGACAATCAGGGCGCTCAGGTCTATTACGATAAGGCCAAAACGGTGATGGCGATTTCGATTGATTTTGCCAGTGGCGCAAGCGATGTCCCTTCCGCCAAGGATGTCATCGGCGGTGAAGCGGACGCGAGGCCGGATGGTTCGGCTTTCAAGATGGTGCGCTATCCGAAAGCCGGCTACTGGGTTTCATACAGCAAAACCGCCGGCCAATCGCCGACAATTACCATCACGATGCAGAAGATCGATCAATAGCCTCACGCATCATTCGCTCTGTATCATTATCTCGGAGCCAGCGAGATTCAATCTGTCTCGCTGGCGTTCTTTTTTCGCGCTGGACTTCTGTGGGTCGTCATGTTGAACTGAATTCTTCATCAGGAGGAATTGTTCGCAGATGCTTCGCGCAGGGTTCGTTGGCTTACCAAACACAGGCAAGACGACGCTTTTCAATGCAGTCACTTCGCAGACAACTGCCGTGACCGCGAATTATGCTTTCTCGACCAGCAAGCCCAATGTCGGCGTGGTCACCGTTCCGGATGAGCGGCTCGGGCCGCTGGCAAAACTCGTCAAGACCGAAAAAATCGTGCCCGCCACGGTTGAGTTCGTGGACATCGCGGGCCTCGTGCGCGGTTCGTCGCAAGGCGAAGGCGTCGGCAACCAGTTCCTGCACGCGATTCGAGAAACCGACACGATGATTCACGTCGTGCGTTGCTTCGACAATGAATCGGTGCCGCACGTGGAAGAGACTCTCGACCCGCGTCGCGACATCGAAACTATTCAGATCGAGCTGGCGCTGGCAGATCTCGCAACCGTCGAACGTCGTCGCGAGCGAGTTCAAAAAACTGCCAAGGGCGGAGACAAGGCAGCTAAGGCTGAGCTTGCGGTCCTGGATAAGCTGCAACCTGTGCTGGAAGAATTTAAGCCCGCGCGCAGCATCGCGCTCGACGAGGATGAACAGGCGATCGCGCGCAACTATTTTCTATTGACGATGAAGCCGACGATTTATGCGGCGAATGTCAACGAATCGACGCTGAGCGATCCGAATGCGAACCCGCTCGTGCAGGCTGTCCGCGCCGTCGCCGCCGAGGAGAATTCCGAATGCGTCGTGATCTGCGCTCAACTTGAAGCCGACCTCGTCGAGTTGTCAGAGACTGAGCGGGCTGAGTATCTCGCGTCGCTGGGCGTGCAGAGCAGCGGCGTCGATCAATTAATTAAGAGCGCGTACCGCGTGCTGGGCCTCATGTCGTTTTTGACCGCGGGTGAAAAGGAAGCGCGCGCCTGGACCATCCCGCAAAATTCGCGTGCGCAGGATGCGGCCGGCGCGATTCACTCGGACATCGCGCGTGGTTTCATTCGCGCTGAAATTGTCAGCTATGAAGATCTAATAGGAGCCGGATCGTATGCGGCGGCGCGCGATCAGGGCTTGCTGAGATTGGAAGGCAAGGTCTACATCATGCAGGAAGGCGACGTGGTGAATTTTCGATTCAATGTGTGAGAGAATTGTGCCAGCATGAAAGTGCGCGACGTCCTCAGGTTGCTCAAAGATGATGGTTGGTACTTGGTAGTAATTGAAGGGAGTCATCGACAATTCAAGCATGCAACTAAGCAAGGTCGAGTGACGGTTCCCGGAAAGCCGAACGACGATTTACCGCACGGAACATTGAACAGTATCCTGAAGCAGGCTGGCTTGAAACGTTAGGAGAGAGAAATGCGCTACTCTATCGTTATCGAAAAAGCTGAGAACAATTTCGCTGCGTATGTTCCTGACTTGCCCGGTTGCGTGGCAACAGGAGCAACTGTTGCCGAGACTGAGCAACAAATTCGCGAAGCCATCGATTTGCACTTGCGTGGGATGCGAGAGGATGGATTACCAATTCCGGAGCCAAGCAGTAGTGTCGATTACATCGAAATAGCGGCCTGAACTCATCGCAGCACCGCGCGAATTCCCACAATTATCAAATAGATGATCGCCACAACGATCGCGATCTTGATTACGGCGATCGCTAGTCCAACTAATATGCCGATGATGCCCAGGGCGACGCCCGCGGGGCCAGCACCAGGGGAACGCCAACTGCTAAAACAAACAGCACCAGCAAAACAATTCCAACAATTCTAAAGATGTCTCCTGCTTCTTTCATCGTCTTTATCTGAGACCTTTCGTTCTCGCCCTCCAGCTTCGTCCGCGTCAATATACGACGGCTCAAATGGGTTCGTTCCATCAAACCTCGTTGTCTGGAAGCGGGTCCCTCAGGACAAAAAAGAAGGCCGTCGGATGACGGCCTATCAAAGCAGGATTTTGGACTTGCCTGCGAATTACTTAATTATCTCGATCACCCCAACGCGATGACCTGCCGGATGAATGATCGTTCCCTTCGTCATGCCGAGGTCTTCTGTCGTCAAGAGCAATCCGAAATCATCGAACGCGGTTTCAGATTTGATCTCAGCTTCGTTGCGCCCCCGCACGTTCACGATTTGACCCAGTTGCTGATATTCACCAGTCCGTGAGACCGCCCACAGGATATACGCTGTGCCTTTCGGAGCTTCCTTCAAATCGTGAAAGCGCATTCGCACTTCCGTAAGTTTGCCGTTCTTGTGCGGCTCGATGAACACATTCGCGCGCGCACCTTCCGTGGCGCCCGTGAAGTTGATCTTTAGCTTCGTGTCATCGCCGGTCTTGAAAGTAGGAATGCCCAGCATCGGGACTGTGTAATCGCCCAACGCCGCTGGCGCCGCGACTTGTTCCCCAACTGCGATGTTTTGGCCCAGCGGAATGACGGTGAAACCGCTTGGGACTGCGCTACGGAAGAAGATTTTAGTGTTTGGATCATACGCGGCTACATCCGCATCCGGTGATGCGAACAACATGAACCGCGTCAATGGTGTCGTTGTCGTGAAGGTCGCGACGCCATTTGAAACTTCAATCGGTCCTAGCATGGTTACCGCGCCAGTTGGATCCACTGCATAAAGGTTCAGACCGGTTAGATCGGCCGGCAAATTCGATAGATTCAGTTTTATCGTCGTGCCGTCCGCGGCGCGAAGTATTGTCGCCGTGCCGGTAGCTTTGATGCCGACCGGATTCAACGTCACGACAGTTTCTTTGCCTACCGGGTATTCAACGATTGTGTACGTGCCGTCGGCATTTTGTTGAACCTTGGTTACTGTCGTTGTTTGTACCTGACCAACCGCCGCGGCCGCCACCGCAAACAAGAGCAACGTCGCTCCCAGGAACGCAATCAGACTTTTGCTCATACTTCTCTCCTCCTATTAAATCCATGGTTTCAATTTTGTCGGGATTGCGAGTCGGGATTTTCAGACTTGTCTGTTGATGAACAACTGCAACGCGTATGCCGATTTGTGATGCTTACTGAGACGAAGGGAAAGCACGCTCGTCCGGTTTAGAACGGAACGAACACATACATCGATTTGCAGGCCCCGTTCGGAACCAATACGAGGAGTTATTCAGCGGCTTTTTGAGATTGATTGAGCAGAGTTTCGAGGACGAGCGTCTCGCGAAAGTTCTCCAACAACGGGAAGTAAGCTGCTGTGCGATCCAAAGCGGCCCGCGGCACTAACCCGACGATTTCCGTGCCCATGATTTCGACGCCTTCGTGTTGGGCCTGCTGCTGCACGGCATCGAACGCGCGCGAGATTGCAGTTTGCTGGTAGTCAATTAAGTTCATCGAGACTTGCACGACGCCACGGCTTTTCAATTCGAACCCGCGCGCCTTCACAAACGGCAAGCCACCGTCGCGTTCACGCACCGCGCGCGCAATTCGTTGCGCCAGCGCTAGATCGTTCGCCCGTAGATTCACATTAAAGGCGATAAGAAATGGCCGCGCGCCAATCACAATTGCGCCGGCGGTCTCATGCAATTGGCGTTCACCGACGTCCGGCGCGCGATCAGGTTCGCTGGTTATTCGATCGCGTAACCACTCGAATCCTTTGCCTCGGATGTGTTCTAGGCGGCGTCGATCAGTACGCAGGGCGGCGCGTTCATAAAAGAAGGCGGGGATACGCAACTCGTTCCAAACCCGGCGTCCGCATTCATGCGCCAGCGCCACGCAGTCATCGATTGACACGCCGCTAACCGGGACGAAAGGCAGCACGTCAGTCGCGCCGATGCGCGGATGCACGCCCGCATGCGTGCGCAAGTCGATTAACTCCGCGGCCGTCGCCACCGCTTGCAGCGCCGCATCGACGATCACTTCCGGAGACGCGACGAACGTGATTACCGATCGATTGTGATCAGGATCGATGTGCTGGTTCAGCACGACTGCGCCGTGCACCGACTCGATTGATTTCGAAATCGCCTGGATCGTTTCGATCTTGCGGCCTTCGCTGAAGTTTGGTACACACTCGATTAGATTACGGATTGCGGATTTCGAATTGCGGATTTGATCGCCCATGGCCTTGCTCGCCATTCAGTGTAATTCGAAATTCAAAATTCGCAATTCAAGATTCAGATGCCCATCGATCGTTTCATCAACGAACGCAAGACGGTCTGGCAAAGGCTCGAGGAGTTGCTCGCGCTGCTCGACCGCATGACGCTGAGAAAGCTGCATCGCGAAGAAGTGCGCGAGCTGGGCCGCATCTATCGGCGAACCGCTTCAGACCTGGCCATCGCGCGCGCCGAATCGCGCGATCCTCGTCTAGTCAATTATCTGAACAGCCTGGTGATTCGCGCTCACGGCCGCATTTATCGCGCTGATTCGCAGGGTGGCCAGCGCGTCCGCGATTTCTTTAGCCGTGATTTTCCGCAAACCTTTCGGCGCACCTGGCGCTATACCGCGACTGCTTTCGCGGTGTTCTGGTTGTTCACCGGAATCGCTTTCTTCGGCACGCGCCATGATCCGGATTTTTCCGAGTTCGCCGGCATCAGCCCGTTTTTCCGCGAAGTCGTCATCAATCACCGCACGCACTGGTGGGAAGACTTAAATGAAGCGAACCAAATCGGCTCGAGCCAAATCTTCACCAACAACATTCGCGTCACGTTTTATGCGTTCGCTCTGGGAGCGATTTTCGGTCTCGGCACGCTGTATGTGATCGCCTTCAACGGTGCGATGTTCGGCGCGATTATCGCGTTAACTTATCGCGCTGGATTCGGAAACGACCTGTTATTTGGATTTGTCATCTCGCACGGCGTGATCGAGTTGAGTTGTATTTTTATCGCCGGCGGCGCGGGACTTCTCATTGGCACGGCGCTGTTGATGCCTGGGGATCTTTCGCGCGCCGATGCGCTAAAGTCGCGCGGCCTGGATGCGGTGAAGTTAATTGTTGGCTGTGTCCCTCTGCTGGTCGTGGCGGGAATCATCGAAGGATTCATCTCGCCCCAGCCGATTTCGCCTTTGATCAAGATCGGAATAGGTTTGATTACGGGAATCGCGCTGTATTCCTATCTGCTATTGGCCGGAAGAGATGCTACAGAAGACCGCGCTCCTTAACCCGCAGATACGTTTCCAACAATTTCGGCGCGAGGGCGGCAGCAGTAACGTCCAGCGCCAATCCACCTTGTGATTCGACCAAGCGCAACGCAGCCTCTCTCAAGTGAATAATCTCTTCCGCGACGGATTGCGTGAACATGTCGTGCTCGTCTTCGGGACTTTCGCGCACGACAGCTTTCAAGTCTCGATCGGCAATCGTAACCACGAGCGGCAGATGACGTGGACGCAGCAGCTTCAACGAAGAGAGCAGTTCGCTCGACCCTTCTTCGTCAACTAAGTCGGTGATGATCACCACGAGCGATCGACGCGTGGCGTTAGCGGCGACAAATTCGAACGCGCGCGAGTAGCTCGGCTCGATCATTTCCGGCTCGACCGCATGCAACGCTTCCAATGCCGCGTCGAGATGCTCTGCGCCGCGTTTCGGTGGCAGGTACGTTTGAATGCGGCGACCAAATACGAGCAGCCCCGCGTTGTCTCCGGCGCGGGCGGCGGCGGACATCAAAGCCAGCGTCGCGTGGACCGCCGAATCAAGTTTAGTTTCGTTTTCGATCCGGGCTGTCATCAAACGTCCGGCATCGAGCGCAATCAAAATTGTCTGATCGCGCTCCATCTGATATTGGCGCGTCACCAACTTGCCGCGGCGCGCAGTTGCCGTCCACGAAATGTGCCGCATCTCGTCGCCACGGACGTAATCGCGCAGCGATTCAAAATCGCGGCCTTCACCACGCCACTGTGATTTTCGGCGAGCGGCTACGAACGAGCGCGCGCCCAATGCTTTCAATTCCGCTTCGCGCGCGCGTCGCATGTTCGGATAGACCTTGATGGCGGTTGCCTCGCCTACGCGTGACTGTTTCCACACCAGGCGCCAGCGCGAAATAAACCTGACCGCAATTTGACCAAACTCGAATCGGCCACGCTTCGGCGGAGTTAACCAGTAAGAAAATGATGCTGCGGTTTGCGCTTCTACATTCAGGCGAGCTTCGCGCGCGCCTAGAAGTTTCATCTGCGGCGGATATTCATCTTTGATGACCAGCGATAGATCCCGCGGCGTGTGGTTGGCGATGTCGATGTGCACTTCGGTCTCTGCGCCCACGGCAAAGCGGCTGCCGAAGTGACGCTCAATACTCACGCGCGCCGGCAGCTTACTGTTGAAGGCGTCAAAGACTGCGACCGTAACGATGATCAAATCGTAGGCGAACGCCAGCCAACCCAACATCGGCCGGTTCCACGAAAGCGAAAGCGGCAGCAAGCCCACTGCGAGCAACGCATAGAAGAGTTTGCTAAAGATGAATCGCATTAGCGCGGCACTTCAGCGGATTGCAGAATATCGGTGATCACCGAATCTGGCGTCGCGCCGTCAAGTTCTGCCTCGGCGCGCAGGGTCAATCGATGCCGCAGCACTGGACGCGCGATGTCGCGCACGTCGTCGGGAGTTGAAAAGTCACGACCGCGAATCGCTGACAGGGCTTTCGAGCACAGCAACAATGCCACTGCCGCGCGCGGGCTGGCGCCGTAATGCGCGGCCGCGTGAGCGCGCGTCCGGCGAACTATATCCACGATATAGCGCTGCACACCGGGCTCGACCCTCATATCTTGTACTTCTGCGCGACAACGTAAAATCGCATCGACCTCAGTAAGCGGCTGAATATCGACCTGCTCCAGTCGCCGGGCGTTGAAGCCGGCATCCCAACGCGCGATCACTTGTTGCTCTTCATCCGCAGACGGATACGACAGAAGGATCTTCACCAGGAACCGATCGAGCTGCGCTTCCGGCAAAGGATAGGTTCCTTCATATTCGATCGGATTTTCAGTCGCCAGCACCGTGAACATTGGCGACAGTCGATAGGGCTCGCCGTCGATCGTCACTTGCCGTTCTTCCATCGCTTCGAGCAACGCGGCTTGCGTCTTGGGCGGCGTGCGATTGATTTCATCGGCGAGCAGGATGTCCGTGAACACCGGCCCGCGTCGCAGACTAAAGTTTGATGAAGCCATGTTGAAGACGTTCGTGCCGGTGATGTCCGAAGGCATCAGATCGGGCGTGAATTGAATGCGGCCGAAGCCGGCGTTGATGATCCGCGCGAGCGTCTTGACGGTGAGCGTCTTCGCGGTTCCCGGAACCCCTTCGACCAGCGCGTGCCCCTCGGCGAGCAAAGCAACCAGCATTTGTTCAATGGGCTCGTCCTGGCCGACGATTATCTTGCGCAGTTCGTTTTGGATGTGTGCAACAGTCGAGGAGACGTATTCAGGCATAGAGTTGTCAGTACCACCGGCCGTAGCGGGTGGGTTGGTCCTTTGAGATGGTCGAGCGAAAAGTAAGATCCATCGTCCGCTACCGCAGACGGTTCCGACTTCAATTATGTTCAGCGCTTTGGCGTGCGTCGCGCGCGCGACCTTGCAATCCCAGCGCGGCTTCGATCTGGCGTAATCTCCTGGCGAGTCGCAGCGTCTCTTTTCCGTTTGTCGGCGCGCCGTTGATGATATCTTCACAGCTTCGCATCAATGATTCAAGCTGCTCACGATTGAGCTTCGAGCGTGAAGCGACACGCGCAGCAATCTCCGCACGCGGGCTGTTGTTGTTCAAACCAGCGTGGCGCACGAGCACGCGACGCACCCGCGCGTAAATATTTTCGAGCGCCAGATCATGCGCTCGAGCGCGTTGCTGAAGTTCAGCCATCGAAGCCACGAATTCCAGACTCGATCGACGATCGACGTGTGCCAAGGGCAACGGGCGCGCAAAGCGAGTTCCGCGCGACCAGACGATCGCCAGGCCAATCAGCGCAAGTTGCGCGCAAATCGCCAGCACCGGCGTGCCTTCGAAATACTGAATCAGCGCGTTCTGCGTTGACGCGCGCCCCTGATGAAATTCATCAAACGCGATCAAGCCTCCGCTCGCTGCCACCACGTTCATCGCAAGCTGCAAATTGTCGGCGCGATTGATGCCGTTATTGGCGACAATGTACGGATCGGAAAGCAGAACGATGCGGCCTTTGCCGTGCGGATAATCGATCAGTATGGCGCCCTTATTGTCGGCGAAGCTCACCACGGGCGCGGGGGAGAGTTTCGGTCCAGCATCATTATCTGGCGGCGCGGGGGGCGGCTCGTTCGCAGACTCCTCTTCGTCATCATCGAACGTTTGATCTCCATGGCCCAGCTTTTCCTTCTTCTGCTCCCTGGCAGCAATGATGATTGCGCCTGCAAATCTCGACGGCATGATCTTATCGACATCGCGCGCGTAGAAGGTCGCTTGCGAAGGCGGCACCGGCTTAACATTGCGAGTCATCTGTTCAAAGTCGCCCGGGTTCAGATCGTGCCAGGGAAAATTGATCATGCGAGTTCTGATCATCCATGAGTCTGAGTCGGGTACCAGGCTTTGGTTGGGACTCCGATCGATCAGCACAAGCCGGCCGCCGCTCTCAACCCATTGGAGCAGCTCCTTCGTTTCGGTTCGCGAAAACGGAACTTTTGTGTCGCCGATGACTACGACGGTCGTGGGCTTTGGACCAGTATGACTCAGGAGCGATGCTGTCGATTCGCGCCAGCGCGCGACTTGAAACCCTGATTCGTGCAGGAAGTCATAGAACGCGCGCGTGCCGGTCGCCCCGGAATTGTAAGTCGAACGATCCGGCGCGTCTTCCGAATCCGCAGTGGTTGCAACCTTCACGTAGGACGCCGCGTTGAGCAGCACCAACAGCACCACCACCGCTATCAGCGTGATTATGACTATGACTCGTTGACGCATAAAGTCAGTCGAAACTCGCGAGTCGCGAGTCTTCCGCCACAAGTCGATTTGATTTGCTAGTTCGATTATTACTCATGACGCTCGACTCGTGACTCACGACTCTTGACTAGTCACTATCGTTCGGTATCCGTTGCGAAATTCTTTCCAGTCGTCTTCTGCGACCGGAACAAATCCGTACCAATGCAGCTCAAAACTGTGCGTGAGCTTGCGCATAGAACCGTACAGACTCACTTTATCTCTCACTGAATTCAGATAGTCGCGGTTCGTTTTGTACTGGGCGAGACTGATGATCTTTCGATCGCCCAGCTCGCAGAGCATTGCGATGTATGCTTTGCGAATCGCCGTGCGCAGATTGCCTTCACGCGCCAATGCCTCCGCCTGCGCCAACAGATCGGCTCCGGATTGATCCGGCTCAAGCCGCTCGCCCAAAACGATGCGCGCCTCGCGTTTTGTCTTCCTCTTGCGCCGGCCGCTCAGCAAGCGCGGTCCAAACTTCCAGATCAGGAAGGCAATCGCGGCAATGCAAATACCGACAATCAAAATCTGCGCCAGCATGGAAATAATTCGAGAGCCACCTCCTGGTTTCATCGGCTCGGTTTGCGGAAAAAGTATGCTGAGCCAGCGCAAGAACCTTTCGAGCAAGCGCTCGAGCGCGCTGCCTTCGGGAGCTTTCTGGATGTACTCAGGCCGCCGCAGGATTTCGGCGAGCTTACCTTTATTCGCATCCTTGTCGGATGAATTTGCCGCGTTGCCGTTCTGTATCTCTTTCAGCCGATCTTCGATCGCGCGCAGACGTTCGGCGATGCGGGCCAGCATTTCAGCTCGGGCTGTTCCACTGTTTGCCTTTTCATAATCCGCAAGGGCTTTATGCAGCCACGAATTATCAACGGCGATTGTTTGGCCGTTCACCAAAACTGTTTCGTTGGCAGGAAGCAGTTCGCGAATTTTTTGCAGGTTTGTGGAGATGAACGCGCTGCTCTCGGTGCGGCTCTCGTCCTCGCCCGCGCCGTGCAACTCTTCCATCAGGTTCGCCGCGGCGGAAACGCGATGCTGATAATCGCTGAGAGTGGTTGTGTTCGCGCGCGCAATGCCAAACAGCATGACGACACAGGCGCAGGTCGCCAGTGCAAATCGAAGGAATCTAACGTAATCACTCATCGCTGATTTCGCGTTGAATGATCGTCGTTTTCGGAAACTGAAGCAAGAGGACTGTGGTAATTGACTACTGGTTGCGCAACTTCTTGACCAGGTCGCGCGCCTCGGCAGCGTAATCGCCTTTGGGAGACAGGTGTAGGTATTCTTCGTATTCGACGCGCGCGCGTTGGGGCTGGCCCAGCTTGAGGAGGATGTTTCCGGCCAGCAAATGCGCCTCTGCGAAATCCGGTTTCAATTGCAAGGTGTGGCCGATGGCGCTGCCGGCCTTAATCGTTTCGCCGTTGTCCCAATACAACCGGGCCAGCGTGAAGTATCCATGCCAATTTTTTTCATCAAGCTTCAATCCGGCCAGCAGAGAACTCTCGGCTTCCTGATGTCGCTTCTGCCGCCAATAAACTTCGCCGGAGGCGAAGAGCGCTGTCGGATCGTCAGACTTGATTCCCAGCGCGCGCGCAAATGATTGCTCAGCATTGGGCCAATCGCGCAGGTCCATGAACGCCATTCCCATCAGCAATTGCGCGTCGAAAAATTCCGGATAGATCGACAAAGCCTTGCGGAAATGCGCAATCGCTTCGTTCTGATTCTTCCGCGCATACGAATCGCGGCCCCGCGAATATTCTTCGCGTGCAGTTGCCGGAACCCGAGCATCGATCACACCCAGTGAAGTCGCGTTGTTCGTTGAGCTGCGATCTGATTTCACCAAGTTGAAAAGCAGGTAAACCTTGAAGAGGACGGTAACGTCGGCGTCCTGTTGCATGGGCCCATAGCCAGGCGTATTGATGATCACCCGATAGTAACCGCGCTGAAGGTTCGCGAAGCGAAAGCGGCCGCGCGCGTCGGTGCTCATCTGATCGACGATGCCGCCGCTGAACCTTTCGAGGCGCACTTGAACATCGCGCAGCGGCGCATTCTCACCGGCGATATTCACCTGGCCGGAAACTTCAAAGCTCTGATTATTTGGATTGTAAGTGTCGCGGTCGCGTTGAGCGTAAATGTACGTCGGAAGGAGCAGAACAATCAGTGCACAGAAGAGGCGCTGCATACTTTGCTTCTCAGCTTACCACTGAGACTAAAGTTGAAAGCATTTGAAAGAAAACTGCCGGGCGATCCTTTAGCAGACCGCCCGGCGTGAAATTCTATCCGATCAAGCGCCGATCGTCAGCCGATCAGTGCGTGTAAGACACCCCGAATTGAATCAGCCGCGCGGGCACGGCAGTCTCGAGAATTCGCGTGAACGACGACGTGCCGCCGTTGATGTTCACGGACGTGCTGCCCGACGGAATTCGGAATACCGGGTGATTGAACAAGTTGAAGACATCCATACGCACTTGGAAGTGCTCCTTCTCGCGGACGGTAAAGCGGCGAATCAGCGAGAAGTCCCAGTTCTGCTGCATCGGTCCACGGAACGCATTCCGCGGCGTGTTACCCCAGCCGGTGGCGCCCGCATTAGTCGTGATGCCACTCGCTGGAATTGTGTTGAGCGGAATTATCGGCGCCGTGCTGAAGCAAGCCGGATTCAGGTAATGGGCCACGATGTCACTCGTAGAGCCGTGCGTGTAGGCCGTCTTCGGGTTCGAGCAGAGGAACGTTGCAGTTCCCAGCGTCGCGCCAAAGATGCCGCCCGTGCTCGTGTCGGTGACCGAGAAGGGCAAGCCGCTTTGATAAGTGACAATGCCGCTGATGGCCCAATCATGGAACAACACATTGTTGAGGAACCCGAAGCGCGGAATGTCGTACGTGTAGCTCACCACCAGGCGATGCGGGCGATCGAAGTCGCCGCGGGCCTTGTTCTGCTGTGGGTTCGATTGATCGTTGTAAATGTTCGCGCCATTCTGGCCGTTGCGGGTGGCGTTCAGTTCGTCGGTGCTGAGCGAGCCACTGACGTTGTCATACGTGCGCGAAAGCGTGTAAGCCGCCTGGAAATACATACCATGCGTCAAGCGCCGCGAAATGGTGGTCTGGAACGAGTTGTAAATCGAAAAGCCAATGTTCCCAGAATACCGCGCGCCGCGTTTACGCGACAGCCCGACAATCTGGTGCCGCAACTCTTCGTTGTTGACGGTGTTGTTGGTGATGGTGTAGCTCACCCCGTTCATGTCGCGTACGGTGACCGGACTCGCCACGCTGGCAACTCGGGCAATATATGGATCCCAGATGCCCAGGCCTCCGACGTAGTGCGAGCCGACGTAGCCGAATTCAACGGCCCAACCTCTGCCGATCTCACGTTGCAGAGTCGCATTCCACTGTTGTGTGTAAGGCGTGTAAGGCTGCACTGGGGCAGTTGTGAATGACGCGAGATTGATGGAGCAATTAGTCGCGGTGCCACCATAATTCAAACAAGCCTGGCCGGCTTCATTCACAAAGATCGGTCCAACGCCTGGGTCGTTGATATCAAGTGGCCCAGACCCCGAAATACGCCGCAAGCCGGCAAATCGGGTCGCTTGCGGAATGAACGCCGTTGCGACTGCAGATGGCGGCGGAATCGTGCCCAGCGGATTCGCCAATTGCAACGCGGTCGGATTCGTATTGCTGGAAAGTGGCTGCACCGTGAAAGGTGCGGCGAGCGAGTTCTGAAGAATGTTCTGATTCGACAGCCTCTGGTAGTACAGTCCGTAGCCAGCGCGAATCACCGTCTTCTGATCACCCTTAAGGTCATAAGCAAAGCCGACGCGCGGTGCAAAGTTGTTTCCATCGAAACAGCTCTTCAGCGCGCAATCAGAAACGCCCGGAGTCCCGGTGAAGCCCGACAAATTCACTTGCGCCGGAATCAGGAACGGATTGCGTCCTTGGGCGGCCAGCGCTGGATCGTAAATGCCGGCGCGGAAAAGTTTGTCATGCCCAAAGCTCATGCCTTCCCAACGCAGGCCCAAGTTAAGCGTAAGCTTCGGCGAGAAGCGGAAATCATCCTGGAAGAATCCCGAATAGTCAGTGGCGATAAAGTTTCGCGCCGGATCGCCGAATGCCGACTGGATTGCGGTAACGCGCCCGCGCAGGAGGTTCTGAAACGCGGTGCAATCGTTTGTGTCGTTGCGACAGTTAGCCTGCGCCAGCGACGCCGTGCCGGTGCCGCCAAAGGTGAGTGCGCCGCGCACCGCAAAGTTGTTGAAGCGATTCAGTTGATATTGAATCCGTTCACCGCCCATGCGGAGTGTGTGCTTGCCTTTGATCCAGGAAAGCGTTTCGACGATGTTGTATTGATTCGACACCGTACCTCGATCGTCGTTAACACCGGTGCCCAGCGAGAACGATCCGGTTACCGCTACCCGATAAATGCCGGGGAACTGCGAACTATTGCCGCGGGTGGCACCGACGTCACTTAGATTCAAGGTGTCCGTGGGTATGTTTGCAAAGAGGAACCGGCTGTAGCCGAGTCTCACTTCGTTCACCACGGTGCTGCTGAACTGATGGGTTTCGGTGATCGCCAGAAAGCGATTCCACTGCGTGTCCGTACGCGGATTAGTTAGCGTCGTGTCCGTGCCGTAAGGTTTGGCGACCGACCCTTCATCCCAGAACCAACGTCCGGAGATCGTGTCTTTGCCTTGCCTCATGCTGCGGTCATAGCTGATCACATATTGATTGTCTTTGATCGGCGCAATCGCTGAGAACTGACAGGTGAAAGTGCCGATCGCTCCCCCGGTGACGCCGCCGCAACCGGTTTGGCCCAGACGCGGAATCAGGTACTTTCCACCGAAGCGATTACTCGGCGCGTTAAGAATGCTGACCGCAACCGGATCGATTTGCGCGGGCGCCAAATTGAACGCAGTGGCCAGCAAAGCCGCGGACGTAGAACCATCGGCGTTGGTGGGAAACGCTTGCACGATTGGAGCTGTGGTTGAGCCGGCAGGGTCAACGCCGTTACGTGCTCGCACGCCCTGATAATTGAAGAACCAGAAACCACCGAGCTTCGGAACCGGCCCGCTACCGCTGCCGCCAAAAACATTTTGCAGCAGACGTGGGCGCTTGCTGAGACCATTCGCGTTCCGGAACCACTCGTTCGCATTCAAAGCATCGTTGCGATGCTGCCAATAACCTTCCCAGTGAAAATTCTTTTCGCCCGATTTAATCACCAGGCCGAGCGCGCCGCCGCCTTTGCTTCCCTGCGAAGCATCGTAAAGCGACGTCGCGACTTTCATTTCCTGTAGCGCGTTCGGATTGGGCAACGGCACAGTGTCAAAGTGCGCGAGGTTGAAATCGTTAACGTTGATGCCTTGCAGCGTCACGCTGTTGTCGCTCGTTCGTTGTCCGTTAACGGTGACGTCCGCGGTACCGCGACCCGCGCTGCGAACATCAGTCGGCTCGCCGGTGACGCCTGTCGATAGGTTGAGCAGGAAGAGAAAGTTTGGTGAAGCTAGCGGCAGCGAGCGTAGCGTTGCGGCATCCAGCGCCTGGCCAGTGGTCGCGCTCGACGGATTGATCAGCGTCGGCGTAGCTTCGACGTTAACCGTCTCAGAGATGTTACCCGGTTCAGCGAAACGTCCTGGCGCGTGGATTCAGTGATGCGAACTTGCACCTCGGCAATGACCGCCTTCTTGAAGTTCGCCGCCGAAATCTCGATCCGGTAACGACCCGGCGGCAGAAGCGTCACCGAATATCCACCATCATCACTGGTGCTGACGGTGCGCTCGGCTTTTCCGGTAGCGTCACTGATGACGACTACACTTGCGCCACTCACCAAAGCACCGTTCTTATCTGTGACGAGGCCGGTGATGCCACCGGTTTGGTTCGCCTGTGCTGCGGCGACCACACACAAAAGACCGAGAAGCACCCCGCTTGCTAAAACGCGCATAACACTACGCATCGCTACTGCCTCCTTTTCTGTCGAGAACCGTTTGGACCAATGCCGACTCTGGGGCGTCGGCGGACTAAGTGGAAAAGACTCTGGTCTAGTGTTAGGCAACCAATGTTCCCTTATCGAGCGGCGAGACCATCATTCGATCAAAGGCGCAAATGCGCGAATAACGAGCAGTCGAGTTACGCACGCAGAGATACTAAACCAAAATTCTGTTGAATATTCGAAATATCGGATTTAACTGCAGTGGTTGGCCCGGAAGGAGGGCCTGAGTTAGTCATCCAACTTTATAGAAGCATCCACGAAAATTCAGAAAGCGATCACTGTCGCGGCTGCGCAGAGTAATTCAAGCCGAGCACGGTGCCAGTGGGCATCTGCATCGGCGGAGGCGGGACAAATTTCGGAGCCCGTCCAGTCACTAACGCCGGCGCGAATGGCGATACGACGTTGGGCAGGGTGGGCATCTCTGGCAATTGGCGCGCGGCCATCAATTCGATGTCGTAACCTTCGTGTCGCACTCGCTCATCGACGTAGAGCAACGACAGACCGAGCATCCAAATGGGCGCGAGCATGATTTGGCTGCATTGCAGGATGACTTCGTATCCGATGGCGTACCAGGTCGGCGAGTTCGAACCGAATGGCGACAGATCGACGCCGTTCAAATAGCCGTACCAACTCAGCGGGATCATCAACAGCATCAACGCGGAATAGGTCGCGAAGAAAGTAAACAACGCCATCGCCATCAAGCGTCTGACATTGCCGCTCGCCAGCGAGAAGCTGCGGCCAATCGCCGCGAGCACGCCCTTGCCTTCGACCAGCATCGCCTGCGGCACATAAGCCATGCGACCCGCGAGCATGAAGAACAAAACCAGTCCGGCGCTAATTCCCGCGACCACGCCAATCCCGCCAATGATCGCGGATATCCAGGGCGAAATCATCGCGCTGAATCCGATGGCCGCAAACAAAACGAACGTGAAGAACATGTAGGCCATCGACGCTACCATGGCCGCGAACGCTAACCAGAAAGCCACGAGAAGGCTGGCTCCCAACAGACTCCAGAACCGCGATTTCACGGCGCGATAGGTGGTCCGCGCGCTGACCGGTTCATTCCACAGAAGATGCGAAACCAGATTGCGCGTGGCCCCGCCCATCACGACCAAACTGAAGAGGAAACCGCAGGCGATGATTCCAATGCCACCGATGATAAGCAAGACATACAAAGCGACATTCAGATCGCTCGACGTAGAACCAATCGCGCGAACGGCAATGGTCGTGATCGTCCAGCCCAGGGCCGAGACCAGCACCGGCGGCGCTGCAATTCTAATGAGCGTGAGAAAGTGGTGGCGATAGAGTCGCACTGCACGATCGATCAGATCGCCCGCGCCCAGCGGAGCCAACGCAAGCTCGTTAGACGTAGAGTTCATCGCTCGAAGATAATGACCAATCCGGAAGTCTCGATCAAGGTTTCAAATTAGATCTGCTTCGCTCCAGCTGAGGAAGGTCATGGAACGACGCGCGCCGCGAGCAGAAAAGATTAAAGCGAACAATAAACCACAGCGCGCTTAACGCATCGCGCGCGCGAATCTTCTTTCCCTGGTCGTAAGTCCTTCCGTAGTAGCTAATTGGTACTTCGTAAATCGAGCAACGTAGCTTGGCGACTTTTGCCGTAACTTCGACTTCAAAGCCGAAGCCTTTCGAAACAATGATCATGCTGCGAATGATCTCGCCGCGAAAGGCCTTATAGCCGGTTTCAATATCAGTCATGTTCAGGTTCGTCAGCACGTTGGAAACAATGGTGAGCAGCTTGTTGGCGATAAAGTGATGGAAGTACAAGACGCGCGCCGCACGTCGCACCAGAAACCGCGAACCAAACACCACGTCAGCGTGTCCACCCAGAATCGGACCGATGAGCAGTGGAATCTCGCTCGGATCGTACTCAAGATCGGCGTCCTGAATCATGACGATGTCGCCCTTTGTCAGACTAATGCCGGCCCGCAGCGCCGCAGTCTTGCCTCGATTGCGATCGAGGGCCGTGAAGACGACGTTCGCATGCGCGCGAGCCAACTGATCTGCGAGTTGGGCAGAGCCATCAGTAGAACCATCGTCCACGATGATGATTTCGAGTAACTGATCCAACTCGAGGAGTTTGGCCACAACTTGGGCCAGCGTCGATACTTCTTTATAGAGCGGTATGACCACCGACAAGCAACGTGAATCATTCTCGTTAATTCGCATCATGTGGTCGTTCCCAGCATCCGGCTCAACGGCGTGGCTTTGCTGACGAAGCTCGCGATCGACAAAAGGCGATAGCCTGTTCGATCTGCGCGGCCTGTTCGGATGCTTGCGCCGCGCGAGCCAGATTCAGCGCGGTTTCAAGCCGGGCGATCGCATTCTCGAAGAGACTTGCGTTGATGTAAGCCTGGGCCAAATGCAACTGCATCTCAATGGACTCAGGGGCGAGTCTTGCCGCCGTCTCGTACTGCGATGCTGCTTCAGCCTGCCGGCCCAAACGCATCAGCACGTCCCCGAAGTTCACGCGAATGCCCGCATTGTCGGGCTGTAGCTGGACAGCACGATTCAAGTGTTCGATCGCCGCGTTGTGATCTCCCTTTTCATCGAGAGCGATCGCCAGATTACTGTGCGTCCCGGCATCATCGGGCTTTAGTTTCAATGCGCCTTCATAATGTTGAATCGCCTCGTCCAGCTTTCCGTTCTGCTGTAGAGCAATGGCGATCCCGTTGTGCGTGGCGGCGTCATTCGGATCCAATTTGAGCGCGGCTTGGTATTCCACAATTGCGTCGGAGCGTTTGTCAGCGCGCGTGAGCGCATTGCCCAAATTGCGATGAATCGGGGCCACGTCAGGTCGAATACGCACAGCCTCGCGAAAGTGTTCGATCGCACCGAGTGGCCTGCCGGTTTCCAGCAGTGTCAAAGCCATGGCCGCATGAGCGTCAAAGAAATTCGGCATCAATTTGGTCGCCGCATCGAATTCGTCGAGCGCTTCGTCTTTTCGCCCGGCCGAATTTAACGCCACGCCCAGACTGAAATGCGCCGGCGCGTAATCCGGAGATTCCTTCACCGCATCCTGGAGCATTGGGATAGCGTTGCCAAGCTGGCCCATGCGCATCAACTCTTCGCCCACGTTGATTTTCGTTTCGTCAGCGAACGTGCGCGGCCAGACATTGATTGGCACCGCAACGACAGCCGCGACGATGAGGGCCGGCAGCCAATCTCGCTTTGCGCCACGCCAAATCGTGGAAATCGACGAGAGCCCGGCCGCAGCAAACATAATCGCGATCGGAATCAGCGGATATCGATATCGCGCCACGACGTAGAAGATCGCGACGGCCAAAGCAAGTCCCGCAAACATTGCGTAAAGAACCCAGAGCCGGCGCCAATCTTTTCGCATGAGCCATGCGCCGAAAACAGCGAGCGGCAGAATGACGCCAAAGCTGAACCATAAGAGACTGCGCAGCAGCAGCGAATAGCTCGAATATGCTTCGAGCGATTCAGTATCGACGAGTTCTTTCGCCGTAAACGTCAACAGGAACTTTCGGCCCATCAAACGCAGCCATTCACCGGGTTGGCTCTTGGCGTAATCAAGCGAACGACGGACCCAATAATTCGAGATCTCATTTGGCGAGAGCTTGCGACCGAGCGCCGTCTCGGCTAACTGGCGTGCGTCGTCTCTTTCGTAGGCTGCATTGCCATGACCTGGGACGAGAGGCTCGTATGAACCGCTGGCGCCGGGATGGTTTCCGATATAAAGATTCGATCCGAGCTGCGAAGTCGAGATCAGAAATTCACCACCGACTCGATAATTACGAAAGCCAACCGGCAGCAGCACGATCGCGATTCCAGCCGAAAAGATCGCGGCCCAGCCGATTCGTTTGGTCATCCGCGATTCGCGAAAACTGATCAGCAGCCAGACGATTGCAATTGGAATCAGCACGCGCGCGTTCTCGCGATTTAGTGTTAGCAATCCGAGCGCAACTCCCGCGCACAGCAACCAAATCCATTTTCGGCGCCCGAGAAACAAAGCGAGCGACGCCAGGATCGCCGTCATCAGAAACAGATCCAACGACGATTTTTGAATCAAGCCATCAAAGAAGATCGCGGGCGGATAGATCGCCAGCAGCGCCGCACTAATCAGACCAACGCGCCAATCGAAGAACAGCTTGCCCGCGATGCCGAGCAACGCGCACGAGACACCACCCAGCAATGCCTGCACAATTCGAACGACGATTAACTGATGTCCGGCAAGCTTGAAAATAATCGCGAGGAAGTATGGATACAGCGGTGTCTGATAGAACACGTCGTGACCGATCCATTGACCGCCGGCAATTTCCTGCGCCCACGAATCATATTGCCGCGCATCGCCGATGACTACCGCAAGCAGAGGACCCTGGCGCAGCTCCTGGAGGTAAATGACTCGAAAGACGAAAGCGAGGATGGCGATCAGAAAAAGAAACAGCAGCCATCTGTCACTGCGCGCTCGCTGAAGAAAATTGGTATGGAACGGCAAGGCCGGTAGCCTGACTGATTGCCGCGGAAGCAATAGCAGCGGCGAAGTAAGATCGATTCGCGAAACGAACTAATACTCAAGTTCACCCTGATAGTTCATGTTTGCAATCTTGAAGCGACGATCGATTTTTATGCCGCCGGGAAATTGCGCGAAGAAGCGAAGTTCGGTGGTGTTGGGTTCTACAAACGGCTTTTGATCAGGGAAACGTAGAAAGATGAATCTCGCGCCGAAGCCGTCCTTTCCCGGCGGCACGTACTCTTCAAGGAAGAGTTGCTTGCCGTCATTGCGCTGCAGATAAGTGTTGTTCTTAAGTGTGCCGGTCACGGCGCTGTTGAATGCCTGCATCACGCGATTGCCATATCGCTGATCGTTTGATTCATAAGCGACGGTGACAATGATCGAGTTCTCCGCCTTTACTTCCGCGAAGTTGCGCAGCCTTTCAACTGCGTCATCGGGTAATTTCTGTTGCAATATTAACTGCCGCGCGTGCGCTTCTCTGATGGGCCGGGCCGAGAAAAGACGCACGTGATACTTGATATCAATTGCCTGGTTGGTTGCGCCCTGTGCCTCGCGGGAACCCGTGGTTGAGGTTACGCCGGCGCCATTTACTCCGGGCGCGCTGGTGGGTGAAAAGAACGATTGCGAAGTATCGGTTTCAACTTGCGTCTGCGCCCACGGCGAATCTTCGAGGATCTTCTGGGCTTCTTTCTTAGACCAGTCGGTCCACGGCTTCTCGGCTTTTTGCGCAAAGGCTGCCGATAGCACGAGCAAAGTTGCGACTGAAACGCCCACCATAATGTTAATGGTTTTCATACGCGCGCCTTCCGTGATCTCGAAACGCAGTCAGTCAGTACTCAAGTTTCTGATCGAAAACCATATCACTGACTTTGTAACGCATGTCGAGTTTGAAAGAATCGTTGAACTGGGCAAAGAACCTCACGCTGCCGCTGTCGGATTTCAAGAACGGCTCGCCATCGACCAGCCGCGGGAAGATAAACTTCGCGCCGAGGCCATCAGAAATCGGCGGCAGATATTCCATCAGAAATAATCGCTTGCCATCCTGACGTTCGAGGTACGTAGTGTTTTTTAAGGTGCCGGTCGTCGCGCTGTTGATTTGCTGCATCACGGGCCCCGAGAAACGTCGATCGTTTGAATCAACCGTCACGGCAATCACCACGTACGAGCTGAAGTCGCGCTCCACAAACGCCTGAAGCTGCTGCGCCAACTCTTCCTTCTTGTTTTGCTGTGAAGAGAGGATCATTTTCGCGAACGCCTGGCGAATGGGACGCGCCGAAAGAAAACAGATGCGATAGGAAACGTGAATCTCTTCGTTCACGGCACCGCGATCGGTGCGATTGTTGTTTACGCTTTGCTGGGACGTGGAGGGAGCGCGCGAAGCAGCCTGGCCGACCGCCGACGTTCCTGGTTTCGTCGGCGAATAGAACATCTCGGAAGCGTCTGTGTCCACTTGCACTTGCGACCAGGGCGAGTTTGAAAGCAATCGTTCCGCGTCCTTGCGCGACATCTCCATCCAAGACGAATCTTTCCGCTGCCCCGATGCCACGATTGCCAGCAGCAACGAAGTCACGATGATGGCTAGTGAGGAAATTCGAAATCGAAGTTTCATCGTCTGCTCAGTATTCCAACTTACCGTCGTACATCATGTCCGCAACTTTGAAGCGGCGGTTCACCTTAACAACTTTGCTCAACTCAATATAGACACGGACTTCACCGCTGCCGGCGTCGATGAATGGCGCGCCATCCAGCGTGCGTGGAAAGATGAATTTGGCGCCCATTCCATCCTGAATCGGCGCGCGATAATCCGTGAGCGAAACTCGCTTGCCATCTTTGCGCTCAAGGTAGCTGGTGGTCTTCAGCACGTTGGCGTCGGCGCTGGCAATCTCCTGCATGGCGGGCGCGAGCCGTTTCTTGTCCGTGCCATCGATAAGCAACGTGACCACCACATAATCCGCAAAGTCTCGATCGACAAAGGTCCTCAGCTCGGCGACTTTCTCTTTAGCCAGCTCAGGCCGCTGCAATTCGATCATGCGAATGAAGGCCGCGCGGACCGGACGAGCTGAAAGAAAGGAAACCCGATAGTTGACCGACAATGCCGCGCTCTTTCGTCCCAAAGTTTCGCCAGACTCGGAAGCGTTCTTCTGCGCGTCGGTCATTACCATGTTAGCGGTGCTTCGGTTTTCCGCGGCCGTGGTGATTGCCGGGCCGGCCGTGCTGGTCTCGCTCAAATCTTTTTGCGTCTGGGCCCAGGGCGAATCAGTCAGTATCTTGAGGGCTTCCTTTTCGTTCCACTCGGTCCAGGGTTTGGTCTTCTGAGCTGATGCTGAAACGGCGAGCAAAGCGATAAAGATCGCGACAGTTAGAGTTCTTTTCATAACGCCTCGCAGTGAATGATTTGGAATTGTATTGGTAGAGCGCAAACATCTTCCGGTCGGACGAAAAGTTGGCTGATTCTTTCAAATCAACGCAGCGAACGCAAGCGATTTATTATTGCTATGCGCACGTGGCTGGACGGGAAAAAGGGAGAGGAACCCGAAAGTTCCTCTCCCTGAAACAAAGCATCATTTATCGACGCTTTAGAAGTTAAGTCTCAACACAAGCTGGATGAGACGGCCACCCGGATCGTTCGTGGTTGACACGTCCTGATAAGCCGCCGTGTAACGACCGAAGAAGCCAGAAGTAAGACCTCCCGGTGCGTTGACGTCGTTGTTAGCGGCGCCGACGATCCAGTTGATGTTGTTAAAGGCGTTCAAGGCTTCCGCGCGCATTTCCAAATTCAAACGCTCGGTGAACCTGATCTTCTTCACCAGGCTCAAATCAAAGCGGAAGAACGCTGGGCCTTTGAGGACCAAGTTGTTGAATCCGCATTGACCATTGTAGCCCTGGGTGCAGTTATTGAACCCAGCCGGGGCGATGAAGCGTCCCGTTGGTGCTCCCTGCGTATAGACAGCGCCCGCCGAAGTGAAGCTGACGTTGTTAGCTTTGAAGGTGTTCTGGCGAATATCGAACGGCAGGAAGTAAACCTGACCGCTGAAAGCGCTGCCGTCTGAATTTGGTTGGTCACGATAGACACCAACCGCATTCTGTAAGTCCTTCTTGGACATACCGACGAGCTGAACGTTGCCAAAGCTAAACGGCGAGCCGCTCTGGATGCGAACGTTGCCGTTAAAGGTCCAACCGCCCAAGAATCCGTTCACGATGCCGTGAGCGTCCGAAAGGAAAGTCTTCCCGCGGCCAACCGGCAACTCGTAAATGAAGTTTGTCTTGAACGCCTGCGTGATATCGAAAGGCGCCACGTCCCTGCGCAGATGAAAATCGCGCAAGGTCGCCGGCTGATCGAATACTACCGAGCTGCTGGCGTATGAATTTACGAGCGCTTTGCCAAACGTGTAGTTGGACTGAATCAGCAAACCTTGCGACATGCGACGACGGAATTCAACCGTCACCGCGTCATACCAGGTTTGGTTGTTGTTGGTGATTAGGAACGCGCCACCGCGTTTGCCGGGGTTGACCAAAAAGAAGTTGGCTGGAACTCCCCAAGCAGTTCGGTTCGGTCCAAACGTTGCTTCATTGGTTGCTGAGGCCAGGGTTCCCGCGAAGCCGCCGCAGCAACGTCGGCCACCCGGATCCGGATTGAGCGGATTCAGGAAACCCAGCAAGGTGGTATTAGCCCATAGCGTGCTCGCGTAGTGCGCCGGATTGTTTACATCGGCGGGAGCGCCGCCAACCGTTGTGCTCTGAAACTGCTTGAACAGAATCGGCAAGGGAACGGTACCGGTGCCGGCCCCGAAGTATTTCATTGTGAACCCGCGACCAGCGGCAAGATTCGCGAGCGCGTTACCTTGGGCGCGCTTGAACTCATCGAGGAACCCATTCTCGAAGACATTGACCTCATTGAGATCTACTTGTCTCCAGAGCTGATGGCCGCGATTCCCAACGTAGCGAATTTCGAAGACGTTGTCCTTGTTGATTTCGCGCTGGATGCCCAACGTCCAGGATTCAACATAGCCCGTCTTGAGGTTCGGTAAGAACCCGTTGACTGAGTCGGTGATGAATCCCGTATTGGGAAAAGTCGGCGCGCTGGGCAGCGTCCCTGCCGTTGTTCCAAATGCCGGGGGCGCGGGCAAACCGTTGCGGAAATAATTTCCAAAGGTCAACGCATACGGAGTTCCGGTGATGTTCTGTGTCGCGTCAATGGTCTGACCAGGGTTCGCAGCCATGATGCTCAAGAACGTGTTCGTACCTTCGCGCACGTAGGCCATCGAGAAACCGCCGCGCAGGACTGTCTTACCTGAATCGCCAACCAGTCTCCGCAACATGCCGTGCTTGAAGTTCGGACTCCAGGTGAAGCCTACGCTCGGAGCAAAGTTTCCATACTGCGTATTGTAAGTCTTGGCGCCTTTCGGGAACTGCGTGAAGGTGCTTGGTCCACCTGATAACGTTCCCGGCTTGAACAGATTTCCTTCGCCAGATTCGCCGAACAATCCCGCATAACTAACCTGAGTTAACGTATTGTTCAGTGATTGGAAAGGCCCTTGAACTTCCCAGCGCAAACCACCCGTCAGAGTAATGTTTGGCCGGAAGCGCCAGGTGTCCTGAGCATAGATACCGTACTCCTGTTGCTGAGCGCGGCTCGTGAACTGACCCTGGACGGTGTATTTGTTGGTGTCTTCGCTCAAGCCCGCATATCGAGCAATCGAGGAAATGCGCCCCGTCAACATGGCATAAAAGTTCGCGGCGTTTGCCTGCTGACTAACCGTAGGCTGCAACGACGCGAACGCGTTGAATGCAGTCGCATCACCGGCGAGGGTTGAACTGACACCAAAGTTAACCTGCGGCACTACAGTCTGGTCGACAATCCATAGATTGATTCGCGTGAAGCTAGTGCCAAAGTTGAACGAGTGATTGCCGTGGACCCAGTTCACGTTATCGGTGAACTGCTTCACCGGTGAGTTGCGGCGTTCCGGCGCGCGCGTCGCGGTAGCCGTGTTCACGCCAAAGCCGGGACTGTTGATGTTCAGACTGGTGAACCCCTGATTTTCGAATTGGGCCGGCGTGACTTCCGCAAAGAAGAAACTGGTGCCACCCACCAAGCCAAAACGGGCTTCGTTAGTCAGATTTGGCGAAAGGGTCCAACGCCAGGCCGACGTGTTCGAGAAACGATTTGACGTCTGCGCCGCGTGATTTGGGAATCCCGGGAAGACCGGATCGACTGAGTTGAGAAAATCCGCCACCGAGTCGAACTGCTGATAGTTCGAAATGTTCTCGAGGTGATGTTTCTTTCCCAGGTTCGCATCCAATCTAACTGTCGGGAACCGGCGCGTCTGGCCGCCGATATTAAAGAAACCGAACTGCTGAAGATTGGGATTGCTGGCCACGTTTGTGAAGACCGCGTTCACACTGTTCGCCGCCGATCGAATGCTATTAAGAAGCGTCCGGATCGTCGGATCGAGAGTGTTAATCAAGCCAGCCGTTCCCGCCATCGCCAAAACGTCAACCGAGCAGGTCCTGGTGGTTCCCGTGGTGCAAGTTACACCGGCGGGAGGAGCATAGGTTTGACTGGTCGTGTTGAATCTGTAGATGCCGCTCGCCGCATCACTCGTATAAATGGTTCTGGTGCGCTGCGGACTTCTTTCCGGTAAGCGATACTCTTCGTAGTTCACGAAGAAGAAAGCCTTGTCCTTGCCGCTGAATAATTTCGGGACCGAAATCGGACCACCAACTTTCACGCCAAACTGATTCAAAAGGATGCGCTGCTGCGGGGCCTTGTGCGTCACCGGATCCGCCGCGAGATCGCGATTATTGAACCAGTAGTTCGCATTCAATGCCGGATTGCGGTGATACCAGTAGCCGCCGCCGTGATAATCGTTCGATCCGCTTTGGGTAACGAACTTGATTTGCACGGCTCCTTCCGCGGAACTTTCCGCGCCGGGATTTGATGTCGAAACTGTTACCTCATCAATCGCATCGGTCCGTGGGCGGATATAAGTAAAGAAACCGTCGGATGATTTGAGCAAGTTGTCCTGAACATTGATGCCATCGATCGTGATGTTCAGCGCACCCTTCGGCAATCCATTGACGGAAGAACTTCGCGGACGTCCAGGTGTGGTCGTGCCGGGCAGCGCCAACACCAGGTCAAGCGCATCACGCGACACGGTCGGGATATCCGTAATCTGACGGCCGGTAAGCGTGGTACCGATCGTGGCCGTTTGGGTTTGCAACAATTCACCACCGCCGACGATTGTTACCGTCTCGTTCGGCGAACCAACTTCCAGCGCCACCGCGATGCTTGAAGGTTTACCAACGTCGATCTTGATGTCGGTGACTTTCGACTGCTTGAAATTCTTGACAGATATCGTCGCCGTATAGGTTCCGGCTCCGAGTACGGGCACCGTAAACACGCCCTCGCCGTTAGTTCGGGCCGTGACCTCTTGCCCAGTTTCGGCATTTTTTACGACGACCGTAGCGCCCGGAACGACTGCGCCGTTGGGGTCAGTTACGGTTCCGGTGAGCGATCCCGTTGATGTGGTCTGCCCAACAATTGGCAAGCCACAGAGCGCCAGGATCGCGAGAAAAACGAAAAACTTCGAAAGCGAATTTCTCATTTGGGGCTCCTCCGAATGTCTGATTTCAAAGTAGCCTGACGGCCACTTAACAAAGAGTTGGACTCTCAAGAAGTTGTCCCGAAAGATCGGTTGTATTTAGTGAAAACCGAGACTAACTGTGGATACCAGCGTGAGGATAAAATGCAATTAATAGGCCAACATTCCTGCGTGGCCCAACCCGCGTGAATCCTATGCTTCACGAACGCGGCGTGTTCAATCTGTTTTGTTTTCTGTAGATAAATACGAAAACTTGGATATAAGACGGCCTTGCTGCTCCCAACGACAATCAATTCTCCGCGCTCAGAAAACCGAGCGCCAGATTAACCACCGAACTTACCCGGCCCATTAAGAAATTTGATATCCAATCAGCGCCTCTCTCCGAGATTTCGGTATTGTTAGCAAAATATCATCGCGGTCAATATAATCTGCGTCTAACCTTTCGAAGACCACGCCCGACGAAACGAAAGTTCAGGAGGAATCATGAAAAACTTTTTTACTCTTACCCTGCTAGGTGTCTTTGTCGCCGGCACGTGTCTGGGCCAGAACCCCCCAAAGCCGGCGCAGGAAATCGCTCCCGACGACATCATTCGAGTCTCAACCGCACTGGTCCAAACGGATGTCGTCGTTACTGACAAGAACGATCAAATGATTCCCGATCTCAAGATGGAGGACTTTGAACTCTACGATAACGGGAAGAAGCAGGAACTGAAGTTCATGGAGTTTGTCGGGACCGAAGGCCCGCGGCGATCGGAAGGCGACCGTACCGGTTTACCTTCGTATGTCGAGACACCGGTTACGAATGGAATCTCCGCCAAAGATCTGAAACGCGTAATCGCGTTCGTGATCGACGACTTGAACATTCGCATTCAGGACCTCCCTTACATACGCAAAACTCTGCTTGATTATGTCAACAACAAGATGCGCGATGGCGACCTGGTCGCAATCATCCGCGTGTACGGGGGTAAAGGCCTGCTTCAGCAGTTCACTACCGATCGTCAACTTCTGCGGCGGGCGATCGCCTCGATTACTCCGGTCGTGCATCCGCTCTCCAATTCAGACGAGCCAAACTTTACGCCGACGGCGAACCCGATGGCGATACCGGACACCGATTCCCCAACTGCGGCGGAATCTTCGCTGGAAGCGCCGGAAATCTACAGTTCTTCTGATGATCAGGTTCGCTATAACCGAAGCATTGCGCTCATCTCGACTTCGAATTATGTGATCGACAGCTTAAAGCAGATTCCGGGAAGGAAGGATTTGATTCTGGTTACTGGCGGCATTCCGATTTTCGAAATCATCAACTCGAGCACCAACACGACTCAGATTCTGAATCAGTTTGCCGAGAACGCATTTCGCGCCGGAGTCGTGGTTAATACATTCGATCCGCGCGGCCTGGCGGCTACGCCCGGCGTAAAAGGTTTTCAAGCTACGCCGGCAAAGAGCGCGTTAGGCGGAGCCGATCCCAGCGACGCCCTCTTTGGTCGCGGCGATCAGGGATCCAATGCGGCGATTTCTGTCGGACTCGGCGCCGGCGAAGATCATCTCGCGTTGAGCACCGTCTCGAAATATACCGGCGGGCACGCGGTCTATAACACAAACGATTTCGACGAAGGTCTCCAGAAGATTCTGGCGCGCGGCAACGGTTATTACACGCTCGCGTTTCGTCCCGACAACCTGGACAACAAAGACCACAAACTTGAGATCAAGGTGAAGCGCAGCGGCGCTCGAGTGTACAGTCATACACGCTATCTGGCTCGCGCTGAAGCTCGCACCGTGCCGCGAACCAAAGTGGAAGCAGTGGCAGCCGCCGCCCGCTCGCCGCTAGCGAGGAACGACATCGACGTCACGCCCAACGTAGCGTTGAAACTCAATCCCGGCGGAAATGCGAACCTTGATTTACACGTTCTGATTGATGCCAAAAAGCTGAACTTCAATGAAGCCGAAGGCCGTTATCAGGACTCGTTGGATCTGGTGGGCTTTATTTTCGATCAGTTGGGCCGCAACCGGGGTGGCTTCAGCGAGACAATTAACCTGAACCTCAGCAAAGAGGATTATCAGAAAGCGCTGGCTGAGGGTCTTACCTATACGGCGAGCACCAACGTGCAGCCCGATTTCTACCAGGTGCGCGTGGTCGTGCGCGAAGACAGCACGGGCAATGTTGGTTCGTTCTCGAAGTACCTCGAAGTTCCCGATCTAACCAAAGGCAAGCTGACGATGAGCAGCCTGTTCTTATTCGCAACTGATGCGAAAGGATCAAAGCCGATTCCTTTGCTCGCAGCGCGCAGACTGGCGCGGCAAAACGATCTGCGTTACGTCGCGATGATCTACAACGGCAAAGTTCGTGACGGAAAGCCGCAGCTCAAATCGCAACTGATCATCTCGCAGGGGAACAAGGTCTTGTTCCGTGAACCTGAGCAAGCGGTCGAAGCATCGGGCAGTACACCCGTCACCAAGATGGGCCAACTGGCGCTCTCAGGCGTCGCGCCCGGACGTTACGTCCTCACGCTCGTGGTGACCGACACGAACGCCGACAAGAAAGTCGCGACGCAAGCGCGGAGCATCGACTTCATCGTGGCGCAGTGATCTGACGCGCCGACTAGCGTCTGGGCTGGAATAAAATGGAGCGCGAATGCATCTATGACAGGATGACTTCGCGCTCTTTATTGTTTTGCGCAGCTCTCCTGACGGGCTTATTCATCTCTATTTCGTCCGCGGCGCAAACGCCAATCGCGGAACCACAGGATATCGATGTCATCCGCGTCAGCACGAATCTGGTCACAGTTCCCGTTAGCGTGCTGGATCGTCAGGGTCGATTCGTTCCGAACCTGACGCGATCGCAGTTTCATCTTTTCGAAAACGGCGTCGAACAGGAGATCGCCTTCTTCGAAAATGCCAAGAAGCCGTTTACCGTGGCGCTGCTGCTCGACGTGAGCGACTCAGCAAAGTTCAAGCTTAACGAAATTCAAAACGCGGCCATTGCATTCGCGTCGCAATTGCGGCCGGACGATCGCGTGCTCGTTGCCGTCTTCAACAAAGATGTCACGATCATGTGCGAAGCAACCAATGATCGACGCGTGGTTGAAGCGGCAATCCGCCGCACGCGAACCGGTGGCGGCACGAGTCTGTACGATGCAGTCGCGATGATCGTGAATCAGAGGCTCAACAAGATTCGCGGGCGCAAGGCGATCGTGCTGTTCACCGACGGAGTCGATACGAGCAGCGTCGGCGCCACATATGAAAGCACTCTGCACACGGCGCAGGAATTAGACGCCCTGGTCTATTCGATCGAGTACGATACTTTTGATGATCTGGTTTGGTTTGGTGGCAGCCGAGTCGCAGATCAAGAGCTGAAAACCCCAAAGGGCGAACGATTGAGCGTCGCCTACGCGCGCGCCGACCGTTATCTCCGAGCGCTGGCGGACAAAAGCGGTGGGCGATTTTTCTTTGCCGCATCGCCAAAACATCTCGAAGAGATTTTTGCGCGCATTGCTCAGGAGCTGCGCGAGCAGTACAGCCTCGGCTACTATCCAAAGAACCGCGATGCAGCCATCGCTCAACGCGCGATCAAGATCAAAGTGGACGCCGCTGACGTGTCGGTGAAAGCACGCCGAACGTATCTCTACAAGTCAGACAACTAGTACTCCCGACAAAGACTGAACCTGGGCCTTTGGTGTAATGTACGGTCGCGTTGCAGCGATCAAATACAAGCATGAGAATCTTTCTGACACTCGGGTTAACACTCTCGCTATCGATCAATCTCTGCGGGCAAACTTCCTCCAAGCCTGAACAAGATGACGTGATTCGCACCAACACGAATTTGATTCAGGTGCGCGCCGTGGTGACTGATCGCGCAGGCAAACTTGTCGATAACCTGAAGCAGGATGATTTTGAAGTTTTCGAAAACGGCAAGCCGCAACAGGTCAGCGTGTTTTCGCTGGAGCGCATTCGGAACAACCAGAACTCCGCGAGTTCGCCGGAGCCTGCAAACGATTCAAACTCGGCGAATGCCAACGCGACCCGCGTTCCACCCAGCCCATCGCGCACCATGGTGCTCTTCGTCGATACGCTTCACTTGTCATCAATCAGCTTGATCCGAGCCAAGCAGCAGCTAAAACGTTTCGTCGATGAACAGATCACGGATCAGGACCTGGTCGGCATCGTCACCACGTCTGATTCGTTGGGTTTGCTCGGGCAGTTCATGCGCGATCGAAAGCTTTTGAAGCACGCGATCGATAAGATTTCACTCTTCACTCGGACGAATACTCTCTTCACGCCGTATCTCGCCGCGCGGGTCTTAAGTGAAAATCCTTTCGTGCCGCAGCAACAACAGCCTCTGTCAACCGGGCGACAAGGCGTGCGAAATCCTATGCCCAGTTCGGATCCATCTATCCCCGGCCTGCAAGCGATGGCGGTAGCCCAGGCAATCATGACTGGTGAAGACGGAGTTGCACCAAACGAAGACATGGTGCGCGCGCGTGCGCGCGAAGTACTCGGCCAGGAAAGCATCATGCGCAAGGCGACGCTGAAAATTCTGAAAGGCGCAGGCGAGCGCATGGCCACTCTGCCGGGACAACGTCTGATCGCGTTTGTTTCGGACGGCTTTACGCTGCGCGATGACAACGGCAGTTCCGACAACAACGATTTCAGCGCCGCGACCAGTCGTGCCGTTCGTGCCGGCGTCGTCATCTATGCCTTTTATCCGCTGGGACTGACCACGCCCGTTGAGTACACCGCCGCTTCGCCAGTGCACCTTGATTCCTCGAATCCGACGCTGGGCATCGCCTTTGGTTCGTACATGGCTGATTCGCGAACCGAATCCCAGAGCACGCTGCGAGAGTTAGCGGCGGAGACGGGCGGCGAAGCATCCCTAAACAGTAATGACGTGGTCGGCCAATTCAAGAAGATGCTCAACGCCAACGACGTTTACTATGCGATGGGCTATTACTTTCATGATGAAAGCGATCACAAGTTTCGCAGCCTGCGAGTGCGCGTCAAGAATCATCCCGAGTACCACGTGAGGACCCAGCGCGGCTATCAACTCTCCAGCGAGAGAGCCAACGAGGTAGCCGCCACGCCGCAAAAGAAGTTGTTTCAGGCGATGATGGCGCCACTGCCGTTGATGAATATTGCCGTCACTTCTTCGGCCAATTTTCTGGCCCGTGCCGATGACGAAGCGAAGGTTACTCTGAACGTCCACTTCGATGGTCGATCGGTTCAATTCGAACAGACGGACCAAAAGTACAGGCTGAATTGCGAGATTGCCGTCGCGATCCTCGATGAGCGAGGCAAGATCTCCGAGGGCGTGGCGGAGGGTGTCGCCGGAACTTTTGATTCTGGCCAAATTGAAAAAGCCAAACGCGACGGCTTTCGTTATACGAAACGAATCGCGCTGTCGCCCGGGCTTTATCAATTAAGAATCGGAGTTCGCGATGTGCATAGCGGACTGATGGGGACCTCGAACGCCTGGGTCAATGTTCCGAACCTGGCAATCAAGAAACCAGTTCTGAGCGATTTGTTCCTGGGACGGCAGGACCGAAACAACCAACGCACCGAATCAGTCACGCTCAATGACGATTCGACTACGACCGCGAGGATGTTGATTGGCCCAGCGTCGTTCACCAGCGGAGACATAATTTTTTATCGCGCCGTGCTTTACAACTCGGCACTGGTGAGCAAGTCGGATGCAAATGCCTTGCTCAAAGTTGAAGTGCTAAATTCCAGCGAAGTTGTTTATGACGGCCATTGGCAGCCGCTCAACGGAAAGATCATTCGGAAGGACAGTGTCGGTATTGAACTCGGCGGCGAGGTTCGCATGGCGAGCGAGCCCGGCGTTTACACGCTGCGGATTACGATCAAGGATGCGAATGGAGTGGTCCAGCGAACGAAAGAATTCGAACTGCTGAAGTAAGCAACCAAGAAATCGTAGTAACAAAAAAGGGAGAGCCTTGCGGCCCTCCCTTTTGTTTTAAGGTTTGGATTTCGACTAGAACTTCAGACGAATTCCGAACTGGATGACGCGACGCGCCAAGGTAATGTCCTTGAAGTTCGCGAAACCGCTGCCGGCCAAGCCGGCATTCTCGAGCGCCGCAGACGGCAAGTAGCCGTTGGCGTTCGTGCCGTAACCCGGATTCGGGTGATTGAGAACATTGATGGCCGTCGATTGCAGTTGCAGCGTGAATCGCTCGCCAATCTTGATGTTCTTGAACAGGCTCATGTTGAGCTGGTTAAGCGCTGGGCCCTTCAGGTAGTTGCGCGGCATGTTGCCGAACGGCGTTCCGAAAATCTTCGCCGAACCCAACGAGTTAATTACAAACCGCACCTGATTAAGACCAACGGGCACCCAACCACCACCCGCGTTATGTGTGTTCACGCTGTAGAACACAGTGGAGTTGCCGTTCACGAACGGCGCGTCCGCAAACAGCGCCCACGCATCCGTGGCGGCGATGGCTACGGTGTTTTCCGGAGCGCTTGGATTCGAGACGAACGGCCGATCACCTGAGGTCAGGTAAGCCGTGCCCAATCCGTAACCGCCGTTAGTGGCAACTTCGTTCGGAGTGTAGGGATTACCGCTGGTAAGCACCTGCACGCCGTTGATCTGCCAACCGCCCAGAATGTGGCCAACGACGCCACGCTGTTCCTTCATCCAGGGGATATCCCAAATGAAGCTGGCCGAGAATGCGTGCGGCCGGTTCAGGTTCGACAGCGCGCGTTCGCACGAGTTAATGCAGAAAGGATTCTGCGCGTTCGCGGAAGAGATATCGGCGAAAGCGAAGATCTCGCTGGCATTATCGATCGTCTTGCTGAACGTGTAGGACGCGTTGAATGACAACGAGTTCCTCATGAAACGACCGGCATAGCGCGCCTGCATCGAGTGGTAAATCGACTGAGCCGTGTTGGCTCGCATCGTGATACCAGCCTGACGCTTCAGACGGCCATTACAGGTTGATTCGTCAACAAACGGCGTCGCCGGATCATTCGTGCAGACTTGCGTAACGACTCCCGACGGCAAAAGGTTCTTGAAGTTCGGGAAGGTGTAGCCCGCACCCAGAGCGGCCGTCAGGTCAACGCCATTAACCAACGATCTGGTAAAGAAGTTGTCGTTGATGTTTTGGAAAAGACTGACACCGTGAGTGCCCACGTAACTGACTTCGAACACGTTCGACCGGTTAATCTGGCGCTGAATTCCGAAACTGAACTGCTCGGAATACGGCGAGTGGAAATCCGGAGCGACGGTTGTTTGCGTCAGGTAAAGTGGATTGAGCTTACCCAGCGGCAACACGCCCGAGGCGATCGCGGCGCCCTGAACCAGGTCGGCGGTCGGCGTACCGGGCAATGGCACCGGCGACGTGGTCGTGGACGACAGCGCGTTAGCGCTCGACAAGGCCAAAGCTGCCGAGTACGGCGCCACGTTCTTCAGGTTAAGCAGAATGTTATAGAACGCCGGATCGTAAGCGATGGCAAAGCCGCCGCGAATAACGGTCGCATCCTCGCCAACCAGCTTGTGCATGAAACCATGCTCGTACTTGGGTGACCAGGCGAAACCAACGCGAGGCGCGAAGTTGTTCCTGTCAGGCTTCACATACGGAACTGTTCGGATGCTTAACGGCAGACTCGGATCGAAGATCGCCTTTGTCGATCCGCTTTCACGAGCGACCGTCTGATCGTGCAGTTGATTGATCGGCTGACCGGTATATTCATAGCGGACGCCAAGGTTCAGAGTCAGATTCGGTCTGAACTTAAAGTCGTCCTGAATGAAGTAGTACTGGTCGTTCTCTTTGTAGCTGGTAATCGGAGTACCAGCCGTGACCGAGAACGCTGATGGCGCGTTGTTGAGCAAACGCGTCAGCGCCGAAGTCGTGGAGAACGTATAGACACCCTGATAGCTCGGCAGGAACGGCACCGTGTTAACCAGGTGCTTGTACTCCGCGCCGAAGACCATGCTGTGCTTACCCCAAACCTTGCTCATCGTGTCGGCGTACTGATAGACCTTAACCAATCGTCCTTGCGGGATGTTGGTTGCGCCGCCGATGGTCTGGAGCGTCGCTGTGGAACGAGTAACACCAGTGATGTTACCGCCAAAGCTAATGTTCGAGACGGTCTGGCCGATGTTAGCCGGCTTCGGAATAGCGAAAACGCCGTACTGTGCACTGGCGCCGCCAAATTCCACGTTCAGATCCTGCGTGGTGAACTTGAACTCATTCACAAACGTGTTCGTGAACTGGCGAGTCCAGGTGCCGCCGAGGTTCTTGCTCGTCGCCGGAACGTCATAGGTGAAGCCGTTCGAACCAGCACCGGTGTTCGGGAAGATTTGGCTCTGCTTCAAATAGCGAAAATCGCCGGTGTCCTTGGAAGTCGGACGAACGGTGAAGCGCGTGCTCCATTCGTTCTCAGTAAAGGGTTCCGGGATCGTGCGCTGCGGTACCGCCGCCTGGAAGAGCACTGGCGCTCCTGCGGTTCCAAAATTAATCACATCCCACGGACCACCGGTTAAGAATGGCTGCCCGGTCGAGGGATTGATGAACGTGGTGTACGTTCCGCAACCCGCTGCCGGTGTCGCGCCAACCGCTATCGCTTTCGGACAGGTTCCGGTAGCTGCCAGGTTGAACTGCGAAGAAATCACAGTTCCGCCAATGTCAGTGCGCGGGCTGACCGTTCCGACGTTCTGGGCTGCAAAGGCACTGTAGCGCGAAATTACGCTCATGGCCGTATTGCCCGGGAAAGTACTGGCGAGGCGAGCCAGATCAGTTCCAAAGATCGCGAGGCTACCTGTGCCCGCGCGAACTGTCGCCGTGAACGGGTTGCGGATGCCCTGGTACGTGAAGAAGAAGAACGCCTTGTTGGTTCCCTTCCAAATACCCTTGCCGCCTTCACCAAAGGTGGGCAGGATGACTGGCCCGCCAATCGTGCCGCCGAATGCGTTGTAGATGTTTTGATTCGGCTTCAACTGTCCGCTGGCACGCTCGCGATTGTTCAAGCTGCTGAGGTGCTTCCAATTCTGGTGATATTCAAACAGGTCGCCGTGAAAATCATTGCCACCCTGCTTGGTGACGATGTTGACGACTGCGCCTGAATTGCGTCCATACTGTGCCGAAAAGTTGTTCGTGATGATCTGATATTCGGCCACCTGGCTTTGGTTATCGACGAAGAGCGAAGGACCGCCGATGCTCAGGTCGTTGTTGTCCGAACCATCAATCTGGAAATTGTTTGAGCGTCCACGATTTCCGTTTACGGAAAGTCCCACACCGTCGGTGTTGACGCCGCTATTTCGGGAAGCGACCACGCCTGGGGCCAACAGCGCCAGCGTATCGAGTCCGCCGCCCGCGCCGTTCGAAGGAAGCTCTTCGATCTTTCGGGTTTCAAAGTGTGTTGAGATTTGCGCCTGGTCTTTGGTAACGAGTTCCTCACCGGTACTCGTGACCGTAACGACCTCAGACGGCGTACCAACTTCGAGGGCGACGCTCACATCAACCACCGCACCCAGCGCAACGTCAACATCGACGACTGATTTCTTTTTGAAACCAGCCTGTTCGACGGTCACGGTGTACTTACCGGGGACGAGGTTAGGGATCACGTAGCTTCCCTCGCCGTTGGTCGTAAAATTCGAACCGGTTACGCCGCTATTTTGGTTCTTAGCGGTAACGGTTGCTCCCGCCACGACTCCACCATTCGGATCAGTAATAACGCCACGCAGTGTGCCGGTTTGCTGCTGTCCAAACGCTAGAGCGCTGAGAGCGAAAAACATGACTGCCCCAAGAATTACTCCAACGGCAGTCCTAGCGAATTCGTTCATTGGCTCCTCCTATTTTCTTTTGTGGATGAATTACAGGGAAACAAAGACCGATTGCTTTGATTAATTGCCTGCAACTTAGGCGACAATAAACATTCGAAAATTCTAGCTAGCTTCGAGCAAGACTTATGCCGTCTCTGCGGGCAAGAAACAATTGCGCAAGAAACGTACTTTTTCGCCTGTTTCCGCCCATATCGGGCCAATCCGAGTTGCTGATTTTGGATTAATCTACGAATCTTCGGGAAGACTTACTAGCGCAGAATTCTTAACAGTTTTCGAGCTTCCGATGCTTCCGGACCGTTAGGTTCTTCGCTCAGATACTGCTCGAACATTTGGGCCGCTCGTTGTCGCTGGCCTTTGTCCATGTAGATCTGACCGAGATGAAACAGGGCCTTCGCGAACTGATGCCCACCCAGATTATGCGCGAGCAACAGATCCTTTTCGGCCCCGTCAAAATCATGCAGGCCCTGCTTAGCGAGTCCATCGTACAAGATCGCCGCGGGCGAGTCCGATACAACGGCCAGCGCTGCCTGCAACGTCGATAAAGCCTCAGTGAATTTCCGTTGTTGAACCAGCACGATGCCAAGATTCAATTTTGGATTGAACGCCTTATCGTCAATCTCGATCGCGCGCCGAAACTCGGCCGCGGCCTCATCGAGTTTGGCCTGCGCCAAAAATTGCACGCCCAAATCGTTGTGGGCCAAAAGGTATTTCGGATAGATCTCGATCGCCTTCCTGAGGTGCGCGACGGCGGCGTCCGTCTTGCCTGACGCAGCCGCATCACCGGCACGATTGAATTCTTTTTTCGCAGCTGACGGAACTGCAGCATCAAGCTCCCCAGCGGAAACGACTTTGGTATTAGTCTTTGACTCGGCGGCTGATTTTTCAACCAGGCTTACATTCAGAAGTGAAGGCGCACCGGGAAATACTTCAACCTTGGCTCGAGATTTTTCGAATCGATTTCCATCAGCCTCGATCACGATTTCATAGATTGCCGGAGTCAGTCCGGTAAACTGAAATCGTCCCTGCTCGTCCGTGAAGACAATGCTCTTGACGCCGCGATCTACCATCAACGTCACCCGCGCGCGTTCGTTAAGAAACGCTCCATTCGGCAACAGGACATTTCCACGAATACTACCGCCCGATGTTTGCGCCGTGCTGGAGATGGGACAAAGACACAGGAATGCGATTAAGCAGAAGACCTTCCGGCAATTTTGGAGGATCGACTTCATTACCTGGTTGGACGAGTTAACGGGACACCACTTGATCGATCGCGAGATGAGGCAAACAGCATTCCCTGAGCATTGCTCAGAAAGTTACTTGACCTGAGTGAGATTCCGGGACTCGACTGAAGGAAGGAATCCGAATTATTGAATTTTAATCCGAATGCTTGAGCGGCTGTTGCTTACTTCCGAACCTCAAATTCGAATTGCAGTTCCTTGCCGCGCAGGATGGTACTTAGGTAGAACTCCCAGAACTTTCGCGTGAAGCGAAATGCCGGCCAACGGTGGTCCATGTTGACGACGAACTCAAGACCTAACGCGCGCCAGAGATTCGCCAGCGAAACATAAGTGCGAACTGGTTTCAATTTCACTTCGGTGTAGAAGGGAAAGAGCTGGCGCTCATCCACGAAACAGTTGAATGAGTAACTATTGAAGTGATTCCGGTGGGTAGGATCTGTGGCCCAGTCAGGATTTGAATAGTGCGGAGTTTTGATCTCAATTCGCCCGCCCGGTTTGGCAATGCGATAAAGCTCGGCGACGAACGCCATCACATCAGGCACATGTTCAGCCACGTGCGTGCAGATGATTCGATCGAATTCGTTGTCGGAAAACGGATATGGAATCGAACCGAGGTCATGAATTACGTCGGCGTGGGTTTTCGTATTCGCATCGATGCCGATCGCACCCGGCGTTTTGTTCCAGCCGCAACCGACATCAAGAATCTTCGGCGCAGGCGCCGTTACGCTGGGGGTCATGTCGGTCATACGGAAAAACTGAATCGATCCTGTGAGCGCTTGTTTTAGTTGGCAGCCACCGACGCAGCAACTCCTTGCGTCAACAACTTTGCCAGCTCGGAAAAATCACAAGCGTAAAGCGGCACGTCAAACTGCTCTTGCAACTCCGTGAAACGAATTCCGTCGAGCATGATCGGTTCGTCACTCTTCAAAGTGACGCGCGGGATGATTGCAAAGTCTCCCGTCACTTGCGAGCGAGCCGCCAAAAAGTCTCCCCCCGTCAGCAAGCCGGCGACGCTGACGTCGCCACCGAAAAAGTCGTTGTTTACTGAGACGACATTGATCTTTGCGCCGAATGTTTCATTGAATTGATCCATCAGGCCGCGCAATTGAGGCGCAAACAGAGTGCCCGTCAAAATCGTGCCGGAAGATGCCCTCGCTGACGCTCGGGCTTCTGACACCCTGCGCCGTTGCAAATCGCGCATCAACGCTTCGAATTCAATGGCGAAGCTGCGCACCATGCCGATGCCGTCCTCGATCTGCGGATAGTCGCCGTAATGCTCCTGCGACGGTACGGCCCGGCCTGCTTTCAGATAAATTTCGTCGCCAAGAAATGCGAAGTTCGTTCCCAGCTTCGCGCGCAAGTCCTTCTGAATTGCGGAAACTTCAGTGATTGTCCGTTCACAAAACTCCGGCGTCACCGGGGTTAGCCGTTCGTCTGTCAAATAACGCGTCAACCCAAGCGGCACAATCGCCACGCTGCTCACACCCGGGTGCAAGTCAGCCAGATCGTAAACAGTCTGTCGCAGAACCTTCCCGTCATTAATATTCGGACACAACACCACCTGCGCGTGAATTTCGATACCGGCATCGAGCATTCGCCGCATCTTTTCACTGATGTCCGCGCGCTGCTGGTCAACTCCCAGCAAGTAAGCGCGCACAGACAAGTCGGTCGCGTGCACCGAAACATATTGCGGCGTGAGTCGCTGCTCGATCACGCGCCGCATTTCATCTTCGGTGATCGAAGTCAGCGTCGTGTAGTTGCCGTACAGAAACGAGAGCCGCACATCTTCGTCGCGCACAAACAGCGAAGGCCGCGCCGTCTCGGGATTGCCTTTGCAGAAACAAAACAAGCATTCGTTCGCGCATTGTCGTGGAACGATCTGCTCGAACGACAGGCCGAGTTCTTCGCCTTCATCGCGTTCGATGTTCAGTTCCCAATCTTCACCCGAAGGCTTGCGAATATCGATCACCAGCTCATCTTCGCCGGCCGTCTGAAAGCGAAAGTCGAGATAATCCCGCACCAAATGCCCGTTAACGCGCATCACGCGATCGCCGGCCTCGATTTCGAGCTCAGCAGCGATCGAATCCGGCTCGACTTCGGTGATCACTACGCCGCGCCGGCGGATTTTAGTTACGGCTGGTGTGACGGCAAATTCGTACATCGCGAGCAGTAGCGCACAGTCAGGAATCGGGAAGCCTGCGAAAACCGAAAGTATAGCAAAGCGATCTCTTTTTGTTTATTGAAGCGGCTTTGACAACGCGAGAGTCGCGTCTTACTCTCATCATTACTTTTGATTGAGTCAGGCGCGTTCCTCAGATGCAAGTCCTCTTAGAAGCTAGATTTACAGATGAATCAGTCACCGAAAAATCACTCATCCGCGGAATCTTCGAAATGCGTTCTGCTCGTCGAAGACGATCGCTCGGTGCGGCGCTATCTGGAGGTGACGCTCCAACGTTCAGGCTACAAAGTCATTGCCGCAGAAGATGGATTGCAGGCGATGAAGGCCGCGCTGTCTTCAGAAATTGATGTGGTGGTCACTGATGCTGTGATGCCGAACATGAGCGGTCAGCAGTTGGCGCAATTTCTGCGCAGTCACGCGACGCTTGCAAAAATTCCGATCGTTCTGTTGACGGGACAAGAAAACAAGGGTTCAGTCGGCGAGAACAACGATCTGATCGATGCTTTTCTCTATAAGCCCGTTAAGGCCGATGAGTTGAAAGCTTGTCTGGCGAAGCTGATAGTGTCGCAAACCGGAGTCTGAGTCGGGGAACTTTCAGAGTCATCGAGGTATAGAGCAAACGTGAAAGAACTAGCATTGACCAAAGTTAAACTTTCCAGCCGGGCCATCGAAGCGCCCGCTTCTCCGATTCGCCGCTTGGCGCCGTATGCCGAATTGGCCAAAGCCCGCGGCATCAAGGTCTATCACCTGAACATCGGCCAACCGGACATCGAAACGCCGGTTGAAATGATGGACGGATATCGCAACGTCGATATCAAGGTGCTTGCGTATGGACCATCACAGGGCTTGAAGGAGTATGTTGACGCGCTGGCTCACTACTATGACCGCGTCGGAATAAGAGTTCGGGCTCAGGACATTCTGATAACGACCGGCGGCAGCGAAGCCATCTCGTTCGCGCTGAATGCTGTGACCGACGCCGGTGACGAGGTCATTGTGCCGGAACCGTTTTACACCAATTATGCCGGATTCGCGGCCACGGCTTGCGTCAATCTCGTGCCAGTGACGTGTCTGGCTGAGACCGGCTTTGCGCTGCCCCGTAAGTCGGAGTTCGAAAAAGTCATCACGAGTCGAACCAAAGCAATCATCTATTCCAATCCGGGCAATCCCACTGGTGCGGTTTACACTCGGCCGGAACTGCAGATGCTTGCGGACTTGTGCGCCGAGCACGGCCTTTACCTCATCGGCGATGAAGCTTATCGCGAGTTCATCTATGACGGCGGGACCGAGCACACGAGCGTCCTCAATCTCGCCGGAATCGAAGACCGCGCGATCCTGGTGGACAGCGTGTCCAAGCGTTACAGCGCGTGTGGCGCGCGCGTGGGCTGCATCATCAGTCGCAATGCCGATCTGATGGCTGCGGTGTTGAAGTTCGGTCAGGCGCGTCTCTGTCCGCCGACGGTGGATCAGTTGGCCGCGATGGCCGCGGTGAATACTCCGGATAGCTACTTCGCGGAAGTGCGGCGCGAATACCAGCGGCGTAGAGATTTGGTGTGCGATGCGATCGCGAAGATTCCGGGCGCGGTTTGCCGCAAGCCCGGCGGCGCGTTCTATGTTGTCGCCAAGCTGCCAATTCGCGATGGCGAGGAATTCGCGACGTTCATGCTGGAAGAGTTCAACCTCGATAACGAGACGGTGATGGTTGCTCCCGCGGATGGATTTTACGCAACTCCGGGCAAAGGCAAGGACGAGGTCCGCATTGCTTACGTACTCAACTGCGATGACTTAGCGCGGGCAATGAAGATTATCGCGGCCGGCGTGGAAGCTTACAACCGAAAATAGTCACTGGAATTCCGACACGAAGGAAGACCGTTCCGCTACGGTTTCTTTGGTGACGGCGAGGCCTTGGGTTGAGGCGCTTCGACTTTGATCGTGTTGCGCACCATGTCCCAGGTCGCGGCTGCTTTTTTCAATGCGGCATCCGGTCCGAACAGCGTAAGCACGACAACGCGATTGGTGATCGGCACCCAATACACGTCGGCTTCACCGGCTTCACCTCCGAGCGACGCGCGCATCTGCACGCCGTCGGCTTGGATTTCCCCAATCTTGATTTTCGCTGGTTTGCTTTCAGGCTTGGCGCCCATCTGCACAAACGTGTCGTTCACGGACTTGACGTAAGGATCGATGAAAGCCTTCTTTGCCTGCGCGAGCTTTTCCGGCGTATCCACTTTTCCGCGATGAGCAAAGACGCGAATTTGCGCGTCGCTGTCGGCGCGATTGAGCGTCAATTGCTGCGCATCGGAATTACTCTCGTCAGTGATGGACCAGCCGTTCGTGTAATCAAAGGTCAGGCCGTCTTTAGTGAAATGCTTTATGTCGCCCTGCGAAAGCGCTGTGACAAAAACCACGAGCAGCAACGCACCAGAAAATAGAACTCGTCTTGAAATCATCAAATCCTCCCAGCCGAAAACGGGGCTGCATCTTAACGCATTTTCATCCAATCGACACAACGCTCAAGCTGCTCCCGCATCTGCGCGCGCGAAGCGTGATGAATCCGGCCGTGGCCCGGTAACACCCATTCGAAATCGTAGTTCAAAAGTTTTTCCATCGAGCGCGTTTGCTCAGTCCACGAATACCAGCAAGCGCTGCGAAAAGCGATTAGCGAATTGCGATTTGGTGACCACGCGAGATGATCGCCGGTGAACAGGAACTTGTTTTGATAGAGCAGAACTAGGTGGCCGCGCGTGTGGCCGGGAACGGGTATCGCGACTAAGTCTTGATCGATTTGCACCGAATCGTTCCCATTGATTACGTTTTCAATTCCAAGCCGCTGAGCCCCATCACCAGCATGCATGATCCGGGTGCAGCCAAACCTTTCCGCGAAGCGTCGATGATCGGCGATATCGTCCTTGTGCGTGAGGAACATCGTGCGCACGCCGCCCATCGCTTCAACCTTTTTGACGAGTTGCGTCGCGAAACGCGGCGAGTCGATCAGGACGTTGCCGCCTTCGCTTTCGGGACGAACGACCAGATAACTCCAGGCGCCGAAACTCGATTCGGCATTGAAGCCGCAATAGTAAATGTGATCGGCGATCTGTTCCGGAAATGCGTCGATGCCGATGTGCGCGTCGTGCTGCTCCGTCGTGCCGATCGATCCCGTCGGACACGCCACCAGGGCCATGAGCGCGCGCTTCGTTTCAGCTTCGCCCACAGGCTGATGGAAGACGATCGATGCGTCGCCTTCTTCAGCGAATACCGAAGGCGCAATCTGCCGGCATGCATCGCAATCGATGCAGGTCGAATCAACAAAGAAATCGCCGGGAACGTTTTCGGAAAGGCGTAAAGCTGCGTTGGCCACACCATATGATGGTTGACATCGCTGCTCACTTCAAGCCGTGAGCGACCATCAAAAGATGCACAAGCGATGATGCCAAATTCTGCGGAAATCGCCGACATAAGGGGTCCGACAACCGATTAACTTGCTTTGGTGTGGGACAGGCAAACGGTTACCCGATCCACTCCACTCTTTGGAGGAAGTCCATTACATCTTGGTCGAACGAGGAGATGGCGCTTGAGTAGCCGAAAAAAAAGACGGGACGCTTGTCTTGGCCCTTGATGACGCCGACAACCGCCTCTACAGGGATATTGCCCTGCACTGCCGTAAAAACCTGATACATGGACGGAAGGGCGGCATCTGGAGGGGTCTTCTCGCCGTCCCCCACCTTCGCAATGTCTTTAAAATCTTTCTGCTTCTCGATTGCATTCTGCCATGCCACTTTGAAGAGTTGTTCCAGCGAGAGGGCTGACGAATCTGTAGGCATTAGCGATATCGACACGATTGCAAAATCGGTAGCTTGTTTCTTGGAAACCATCACGCCATCTGAAGTCGTTTTAACCTCCCAGCCTTTCGGCAGGGTGAACTGAACGCCTCCCTCTTTCATTGCGTAAGTGCTTCCGTTTTGTTGCGCCGCACGGCATTTAGCGTTTCCGGTTGCGAAGGCCGACTGAGACAAGACCAGTGCAGACAGTACTAAAATACTAGTGTTGGCGAGTGACTTTCTCTTCATTGATTCATCCTCCAGGGTTGAGACAATCGGTTTGAGGAAGCTGGCGCACTGAAGCCCCAGCTAAATTCATTTAGCGTTTAGCATGAGCGCGAGCGACGGTCAATCTCTTGCGGAGCCGAGCAAAATTGCAGTCGCGGTCGCCTCTTTAATATCACTGCATCAAAATTCCAAAATGCCGGTGCAAATCTGATTCAGCCAGCAGCGATCGCTCGTCATCTCTCAAAATAAACCATTGCGGCGATCCATTCTTTGACGCCACCAGCACCAACTCTTCATTCATGCGCGTGCGGCCGAGATGTTTGATGTTGGCACACGCCAACGCATTGCCGCGTACTACTCCGTCGCGCGGTGCGCGCGGCCAACCGCTTTCAACCATCAAAGCTCGTACGCCTTTGCGCAGAGTCAGTTGATTGCCGACCATCGTCGCTGGACCGCGACGAAATCGATGAGCCTCTTCATGCTCGATCTGAATCGCAGCGCCCGCTCGATTTGCATCGGCAGCCAGTGAGTTGAACGCTTCGTGCAACCAATCCGTCGCCGCGCGGCGCAGCAGATCGTTGCGCCGCCGCAAATCCAGATAGCGCAGGAGGTCCGCGCGTCCCGCGCCGCGCGCGCGTTGTGTGGCTTCAGCGAGCGCGACTTCCCAGGCGTCTTCGAGATCGTTCATGCGGTTTGTAGCATAGCCTTCTCGTCTGTGGTTGATAGCAACACCAAGGCTAAAGCCTATGCTTACTTTTCGTTTGACCTTGCCCTGATGTTATCATGCCCGCCCAATCAAACTCTCCGACAGAGGGTGAATTTCTGAAGTTGTTTCGCGATCAATCGCAGATGAAAAATCGACGCGCTAAGAGTCTTTTGATCGCGCTGCTGCTTCTGTTCTTTGTCTTCGTTTTCTACTCACCGGCGCAACCGCGTCGCGCAACTAAACGCATCACCAATGACGCACGTCCGCGTCTAATCCTGCTCATTGTCGTCGATCAGTTTCGTTACGATTACCTGACTCGTTTTGGCGACATGTTTACGTCGCGCGGCATCGGTCGTCTGATGCGCGACGGCGCGTCGTGGACTGATGCGAATTTCGATAGCGTGCCGACCACCACCGCGCCGGGTCATGCGGTTTTCATGACGGGCGCGTGGCCGTCGCAAACCGGCATCATCGCGAATGAATGGTACGAACCAGACACCGGCAAAAAAGTTAAATCGATCACCGATGACAGTTCGTTGGCCGTCGGCGGCAAAGAAGGCGAGAAAGGAAAAAGCCCGCGCCGCTTGCTCTGTTCGACGGTTGGCGATGAACTCCGCTTAGCTAATCGTGACCAGTCGAAAGTAATTGGGATCTCGACGAAGGATCGTTCGGCGATCCTGCCAGCAGGCCGGCGCGCGAACGCGGCGTATTGGTTCAGCACCGACAACGGCAACATGATGTCGAGCGCTTACTATTTCAATCAATTGCCCGAGTGGGTGACGCGCTTCAACCAGCGGCACATGGCTGACAAATTTTTTGCGCAGCCCTGGAATCGAATATTGCCGGACGAGAGCGAATATCTGAAGCGCGCGGGGAAAGACGACGTGCCGTGGGAGAACCTGGACAAGTCTTCGAGCGACACAAACTATTTTCCGCACGTCATTACTGGTGGCCTCAACGCACCCGGCCGAATGTTTTATAAAGGGCTCGACTATACGCCGTTTGCGAACGACATCCTGGTGACCTTTGCGGAAGAAGCGATCACTAACGAAAAGCTCGGCGCACACGATGCGCCCGATGTTTTGTCCGTCAGTTTCTCAGCGAACGATTACGTCGGTCATCGCTTTGGTCCATACAGCCAGGAAGCGATGGACATGACTTTGCGCGTCGATCGACAGATCGCCACGCTGCTCGATTTCGTAGATGCGCGAGTTGGGTTGCAGAACACTTTGGTTGTCTTCACGGGAGATCATGGCGCGTCGCCGGTTCCCGAACAGGCCGCGATCATGAATCTCCCCGGGCGTCGTTATCAGAAGCTTGATTTGCTGGATTTCGTCGAAGCCGGATTGAAAAAGCGTTACGGTCGCAAGGATCGTCCCGCGAACGATTACGTTCGTAGCTTCGCGAATAAGGACGAGACAGAGCGCGGCATCATCAACGGCAACTTCTACCTCAATCGTGCAGCGCTGGCGCGCGACGGCATCGATGTGGATGAATGCGAGCGCGTCGTGGGCGAACTGGCGATGCAGATGCCGGGCGCGGCTCGTTATTTCACGCGCGCGCAACTCGAAAGCAAATCGATCTCGCCCACCGATGTCGTGGCGCGGCGGGTGCTCAACGGCTTTTACGCTCAACGCAGTGGTGATGTTATTGTAGTATTTGAGCCGTACAACATTCTGTTCGATCTCCCCGATGACCCGACGGATCCGCGCTCAACCGCGACCCACGGGTCGCCTTACAGTTACGATACACACGTGCCGCTAATCATCATGGGAAGAAATTTTTCGCCCGGCCAGTACCTGCAGCCTGCCACGCCCGCAGATATCGCGCCGACACTCGCGAACGTTTTGCAGATTCAGGCGCCGAGTTGCTCAATCGGGAGAATTCTTTCCGAGGCGATGCGCACCAGCGAACCAAAACGTCCACCTGCCGGCGACTAAAACTGATTGCATGAAGTCACCGCTGATTAATTACCGCACGACTGTCTTTGCGCTGCTGCTGTTGGCCGCGGTCTCGTGGCTAACGATTGGCCCGAGCACCGGCGCGCAGAATAAACGCCTGTCAAAGCGCGTGGGTCACATCAACGACTTTGGGGAAGTGCTCGATGCTGCCACCAAAGCACGGCTCGAAACAGTTCTCGACAACTTCAAAGAAAAGTCCGGCGTCGATTTTGTCATCCTCACGGTTAAGACTGTAGGTGATGAAGATCTCTATGAATATTCGTTGAAAGCCGCCGCCGAATGGAACGTCGGAACGCCGAGCGGGATCGATAAGAGCGTGCTCGTTGTCGTGGCCGCGGACACGGGAAAGTTTTTCGCTCAGTTAACGCGCGGCGCGCGCCTGTATTTGCCTGATGGCTTGATCGGCAACATGGGCCAACGCATGCGGCAGAAGATCGATTCCGCCGGTTTCAGCGAAGGCTTGCTGACGGGAGTGCGCATGTTCGTAGATGGGGTCGGCGAAGCGCACGACTTTAGTTTTGCCGCGCTGGATCCAAAATCGACCGGGATACTGATCGCGGAGCAACAACGGCCGCGAACCATTGCGAGTCCGCCGAGTGAAAGCACCGCTTCACCGACGCCGAGCGAAATCGCCTCAGCAACTCCGGCCGAGAATCCGTCACCATCGCCGTCAGAAACTCCGTCGCCAACACCTTCGGAGACGCCTGCGCCGACGCCGACACCTGAAGCCAAAGCGACGCCGGAGCCAAGTCCCAGCGAGACCCCAACCCCCGAAGCGAGTCCTTCACCAACCGCGATAACTGAACCTTCACCGACTGCGAGCGCTTCGCCGCAACCCAGCGAAACTCCGGCGCCTTCGCCGCAGCCAAGCGAAACACCTGCGCCGACTGAAAGTCCATCGCCTGTTTCAACTCCGAGTGAGACTCCAGCGGCGCAAGCTTCGCCAAGCGCTTCACCGGATGCGATTGCTGACAACTCAGCGAAGCCAGCCAAGACTCCCGCAGTCGATCGAAAGACGAATACGCCGGCGACTCCCGACGACGAAAAAGAACAAGTCGAGCTGACGCTGACGTTGCCGCTCGACAAGCGAATCGACGCGCTGAAATCTTTCATCGCGGCCCATCCGGCGTCGGCTGCGCTGCCGCGCGCTAACGAACTGCTCGTCGTCGCGCATGCCATGTGGGGCGATCAAAAAATGCAGTCAGGCGACGCGGCGGGAGGTTTGGAGCAATTCCGCGCGGCCATCGCTGACGCGCCGGCAGACATGACCGATCGACTGTTCACTGAAGTCCTGGCGCGCATTCCGATGAACCTGTTCGCGCGCGGCCAGCGCGATGCGGCTTACGAAACTGCGCGGCAGGTGGAAGCGGCAGCGAAAGGAAGCGCGAAGCGCCTGCTGGCGCTCGAAGAGTTTTATCTCGCGATCGAAAATCCAACCGAAGCCGGTCGCCTGGCCGAAGCCGCGCTGCAACTCGCGCCGGATTCGGCTGCCGCGCACCAGGCGCTGGGCGCCGCGCGTCACATCGACTTGCGGCTCGACGAAGCCGAGAAGGAATACGCGCGCGCGCTGGAACTCGATCCCAAGTCTTCGGTTGCGCGCGTCATGCTGGCCGATCTGAAACGCGCCAGCGGCAAAACCGAAGAGGCGCTCGTCTTGTACCGCCAACAGCTCGATGCAGAACCAAAGAACAATCGCGCGCGCGCCGGCATGATTCTGTCGCTGTTCGATCTCGGCAAAAAAGATGAGGCGGAAGCCGAGCTGAGCAAGGTGCTTCAAGACGAAGCGCAAGCGCGCAATTTGCCGCTGCTGGTCGGCGCTGCGTATTGGTTTACCGCACACAACGACGGCGAACGCGGATTGGACCTCGCGCAGAAGGCTACTGCGATCGAGCCGCGTTACGCGTGGGCGCAGATTGCTCTGGCGCGTGCGCTGATTGCGAACAAGCGGCCGCTGGATGCCGAAGCCGGCGTGCGCTTCGCGCGTCAGTACGGGCGCTTTCCGACCGTCGATTACGAAGTCGCGAACGTGCTGTCGTCGATGGGTTTGTACGACGAGGCCTTGGCTGAACTTTCCCGATCGTTCGTATTGAAGAACGGTGAGATCGAAACGAAGCTGGCGGGCCGAGTTCCGGCGCACGCGAAGAGTTTCACGGAACTGCTGGCGCCTGAACGACGCGCGGCGATCTTCCAAAACACTCCGGCGGATACGGACCCAAACGCAAACCGGATGAAAGCGCTGATGGCTTTCAATGCGGCGATTGAACAACCTTCGCCGAATGAAGACGACGTGCTGGCCATCGCGCAGGAGTTCATCAAAGGCGACGATGAAATGCGCACCTATCGCCAGGTTTACGTCGCGAACAAGCTGGTGAAGAAAGAGATCGCGCTGATGAGCGTCGTCGATTTGATGGACCAGGCGATGACCGGCGTTGAAGCTGCGTTGAGCGCGCCCGCCGCCACCGTCGCCGTGCAGCCGGAAGAGTTGGGCGACATGCGCGCGCGCGCGTTGGCCCAGGGCAACATCCCCGCAATTCCCACCGCTCCACGAGCGGCGCTGTCAGGACTGCTGCGCGGACGCATCGAAGACCTCGCGGGACTTGCGCTCTTCAAAGCGGACAAAGCCGCCGACGCAGTGACGCGCCTGCGTCGCGCGGTGGTGACTTCGACGGAAGGCACCCCGCTGTGGCGATCGGCGATGTGGCATCTGGGCAGCGCGCTCGAAGCCACCGGCAAGAACGATCAAGCCCTGCTTTATTACATCAAGAGTTACGTGAACGGCCCACCCGATCCCGCGCGCCGTTCGATCATCGAAAACGTTTACAAAAAAGTTAACGGCACGCTCGATGGGCTTGACGATAAGATCGGTCCGGGCTTTGCGGCGGCGAGCGCGAGTCCCACGCCAGCGCCGTGAGTCAGCAACCAGGGAGGCAAGAAAACGCCCGCAGGCTCGCGGTGAGCTTGCGGGTGTTTCTGTTGGAGCGCGGACATCCTCGTCCGCAAAGGCGGGCGGTAGCCCGCCTCTAAACGATCGAAATTAAGAACAGCGCGCTTCGCGCTCATGCGGGCAGGGATGCCCGCGCTCCGAGCTAGTTCTTCACTGGCTTTCCGTCCGCGTCGTATTCCTGAACGGTGCCGTACTTCGCCAGAATGCTGCGGGTCTTGTTCGCATCGCCCACCGCGATGATTTGCAGATGACCCATGTCGATGTACTTCTGTGCGACGCGTTGCACGTCGTCAGCCGTGATCGCCATGACCTTCGCCGGGTAAGTGTCCCAGTAATCCGCCGGCATGTCGTACAGCTTTTGGACCACGAGGTTCTGAAGCAACGCCGTGGGCTGTTCGAGGGACAAGGCAAAGCCGCCAACCAGCGATCGTTTCGCGTTCTCCAGATCCTTCGGCGAAACCTTCTCGTCACGAATGCGATTCAGCTCATACATGAATTCCTTCATCGCCCCTTCGGTCACATCGGTTCGCACTTCCGAACTTGAAACGACCGTGCCGCGATATTTGGATCCGCCAAAGTTGCTGTAAGCGCCGTCGGTGTAGCCTTTGTCTTCGCGCAGGTTCATGAACAAACGCGCCTGTGGCCCGCCGCCGAGAATTTCGTTCATGACGGCGACCGCAAAGTAGTCGGGGTTGGTGCGCTCGATGCCGAGACTGCCAAGCTGCAAAACGGTCTGCACCGAGCCGGGACGATTAATTAGCTGAATCGCCATCGCACCGGGTGCTCCTACGGTTGGAATGGTCGTGGCCGGAACATCTCCCTTGGCCCAACCGCCGAACGCGGCCTCGAGCTTCGGCATGATCTCTTTCAATTTCACGTCGCCGACGATAGCCAGCATCGCGTTGTTCGGACGGTAGTACTTCGCATAGAAGCCCGCCAGATCCGCTGATTTCATCTTCCGGATTGAATCCGGCGGCGGCGCGATCATGCCTGCTGGATGATCGCCGTAAATCGCGCGGACAAACCGCTCCTGGGCCAAAAACTGCGGATTCGAGCGCTGAAACTGCTGGGTCTGAAGCAGACGCATCTTCAACTTATCGATCTCTTCCTGCGGAAACGTCGGATGCAGGATGATATCTGAGAACAACCCCAGTGCCTGATCAAAGTTTTCCACCAGCCCTGCTGCCGTGATCGTGCTCGTGAAGTTCGCCAGGCCTGAGCCAGCCGTCAGCGTTGCGCCCATTGTGTCGGTCAGCTCGGCAATATCTTTGCTTTTGCGGCTAGTAGTTCCTTCGCGCAACATCGCCGCGGTAAAGCTGGCCAACCCGTGATAGTCCGCCGGGTCGGACAAACCACCACTCATCACCACCATCTGCATCGTGAAGGTCGGCACGCGATGGTTCTCGAGCAGGATGACACGCAAGCCATTCGACAAGGTGGCTTCCTGTCCCTTGGGGAGATTCACTTTGAGAATCTCCTTACTCACAGGCGCACGCCCTTTGATGTCCGCGCCCTTGATTGATTGACCTTGTTGCGCCGGTGCGCCAGTGCGCGGCTGGGCCACAGCAACCGTTAAGCTGAGAATCGCGACCGCCATCGCGGCAAAGAATTTATTGATTGAGATTTTCATGATTCGTTTCTCCTTCTCTTACTGCTGGGTCGCTGCGCTTGCGGCCTTTGGTTTCGGCGTCGTCACGACCACCGTGCGATTCGTCGTCACGAGATACTTATTCGCCACGCGCTGCACGTCGTCTTTGGTCACCGCCATTACCTTTTCCAGGCGCGTGTTGATGAGATTCGGATCGCCGTAATACACGGTCCACACGCTGAGGTTAAGCGCGCGCGACAATGAGCTTTGCATGCTGTTGATAAAGCCGCGCCGCGTCGTGTTCTTCGCTTTCTGTAATTCCCAGTCGGCGATGCCCTCTTTCTTGATTCGTTCGATCTCAGCATAGATCGCAGCCTCGACATCAGCGGGTTTGACGCCCGAGCGAATCGTCGCACTGGTGTAGAAGGCGCCGGTACCTCGTTTCTCATCAGCGAATCCGCCGACGCTCTGTACCAGTTGTTTGTCTCTCACCAACGCCTGGTAAAGACGCGAGCTTTGACCGCCCTGCAATGCAGCCGAAAGAACCTGCAATGCGTAAAAGTCAGCCGTGTTGCCCGGCAGAGTCTTAAATGCGATGTCCACTTGCGCCAGGCGAGCCAGTCCATCATCGACATTGGCACGCCGTTCCGCCTTCTGTTCGGGTTCGGTCATATCCACTGCCGGAGGATCGGGTTGGCGCGGGATCTTTTCAAAGTACTGCTTGATCTTCTTAATTGCGTCCGCAGTTTTGAAATCACCAACGACTGCCAGCACCGCGTTGTTCGGCGCGTAGTACATCTTGAA
>JAJPKD010000213.1 GCA_021323895.1 Acidobacteriota bacterium
CGCGGGCTGATGTCTGGGGAGACGCTGCGGGCACCGCGCCAGCAGTTACGTCTGCTACGCGCCTCGGCCTTCGATCTCGCCTTAGATTTCCAGGGATTAATCAAATCAGCAATGATTGCGCGACTTTCCGGCGCGCGGCGAATTGTAGGTTTCGCGCGCCAGGAGCTGCGCGAGCCGCCCAGCCGCCTGCTCCATCACGAATCCATTTCGATTCCTGAACGTCTGCACGTGATCCGAAAGAATTTGGCGTTGGTTGGGTCGGCGTTAGACGTTTCGATTCCACAGGGTGAAGCTGAACTGGAATTCCCCATCGCGATTGATGAAAAGCACGAGATTGAAGCTGACCGTGCGGCCTCAGGCACAGGCGGCCGTTACGCGATCCTGAATCCTGGCGGCGGGTGGCCGACGAAGCTTTGGAGCGCGGAAAAATTCGGTTTGCTCGCGGATGAACTCTGGAATCATTTTGGTTTGCATGCACTCGTAACCTCAGGACCGGGCGAAGACGAGCTAACACAACGCGCGCTGGCATCGTCTAAATCCGGAAAGGCCAGGGCCGTCTCAGTTTCTTTGAAAGGCTTCTGCGCGCTGGCCAAAGGTGCGCAAGTTTACGTCGGCGGCGAGACCGGCCCTACGCATCTCGCGGTCGCGATGCGCACTCCGGTGGTCGGCTTGCTAGGTCCAACCGAGTAGTGGCGCAACGGCAGCATTTATTCGGACGACGTTTGCGTCGAGCGCACTGACATCGACTGTCGTGAAAATTGTCACCGGCGATCCTGCTCGCAATGGATCTGCATGGACATCGATGTCGAACGGGTGCTGAACGCCGTAACGGAACGCCTGCGGCGCGCGAACCGACTCGTTCCCGAGCGATTGGTTTCGATTGGCTAGACGCGGAACATGGATGCAGCGATGGCGCGTGCCGCTAGGCTTCGTCTGCGGCGCGCTCTTTTTGCTTTTTGCAAAGCCAACCTGGTCACTGCTGCTGATCGGCGGCGCGGTCGCCTTGCCCGGAGTCGGTTTGCGCGCGTCGGCTTCGGGCCACCTGCGAAAGAACGAGAGTTTGGCCACGAGTGGGCCATATGCTTTCACGCGCAATCCCCTTTACCTCGGAAGCTTTCTGATCGGCGTTGGTTTTACAATTGCTGGCGGCGTTTGGTGGCTGGCAATTGTGCCGCTGGCGTTATTGCTGGGCATCTATCTGCCCGTAATGCGCGTCGAATCGGCGACGCTGGCAGAGTTGTTCGGCACGAAGTATCAACGCTACGCGCGTGACGTTCCCCTCTTCCTGCCCCGGCTCTCTCCCAATCGAAGCGCAATTACGCCGGCGAGATTCGACCGCAGTCTCTATTTGAGATACCGCGAATATCGCCTGGCTTTGGGTGTTGTAATCGCATGGGCACTGTTGGTCGCAAAAATGATTTATTTCAAATAGCATGTTCTACAATCGATTCATTAGTTTTAATCGCAAAGTCGGTGTTGTCGTAATTCTGCTTGCGGCGTGCAGTTTCGCTTTAGCGCAACAGCCGCAGCGCGCGGCACTGCCATTCGAGCGTGGCGAGGAGCTTGTCTATCAGGCAGAGTTCAGTCGCGCTCTTTTGCGCGGGGCTAACGTCGCGGAGTTTCAATTCAAGTCTGTGCGCGAAAACATCAGCAAGGACGGCGAGGACCCTGTTGTGTTGCATCTCACCGGCGATGTAGTCAGCAAGGGTTTGTTCCCGAAGATCGCCGGCTTCAAGTTTCATCAGCACGTTGAATCAGTGGCCGATGTCGAACCATTCACGGTACTTCACACGAACAAAGTTGAAGAGCAAGGCAAACGCTCACGCGTGCTTGAGGCCGTTTTCAATCACGAAACGCACAAGGCGGTCTGGAGCGAGCGCAGTCCCAATCCAGGAAGCATCTCAATCGATTTCTCAGAGCCGATTCAGGATGTTCTGACCGTCATCTACTTCTTACGGACTCGGAAACTGAAAGTGGGTGACAGCTTTGACGTTCCCGTTAGCGATGCGGGCCGGCTATTCCGTCTGTCGGTCAAAGCCGTTGAAGCAAAGGAATTGAGCACCGTACTAGGCAAGGTCAAGACTATTCGCGTCGAACCTGCACTATTCGGCGATACGGCGCTCGTGCGCGCGCGAGGTTCGTTATCGATTTGGTTGACGGACGACGATCGTTGCTTGCCCGTGAAAGCCCAATTAAGAGTCGAGATCGGCACCTTCGACATAAAACTGAAGAGCGTCAGTTACCTTCAGCCGCAATAAGGATGGCTTAAACCATTTGGCTTCCCCGGTGAAATCCCCGCTCATCATCGGCCATCGTGGCGCGTCAGCAGTCGCTCCTGAAAACACGCTCGTCGCTTTCGAACGAGGCTTCGCAGACGGCGCGGACGGAATCGAGTTGGATGTCCGTCTATCACGCGACGGCGTTCCCGTGATCATTCATGACGCGAACCTGAAACGCACTGGCGGCAGCGCACAGGCAATCGCTGAGCTGACGGCTGCGGAACTTGCCCGAGCCGATGTAGGCAGTTGGTTCAATCGTGCGCATGCAGCGTTGGCGCGCCCGGAGTATGCGAAGCAATTTGTCCCGACGCTCGAGCAAGTCTTCGCAACACTCGAAACTCTACGGGCGAAAGATCGAATCATCTATGTCGAACTTAAGATCGATCGGGGCGACGAGTTTCGCGGTCTGGTTGAAGCAGTCGCGGACCTGATTTCGCAGCGCGGCCTGACCAAACAAGTAGTGGTAATCAGCTTCCAGTTGGCCGCAGTCGCTCTAATCAAGGAACTCAATTCGTCGATTCGCACTGGGGCGCTTTTCGAGCCGAAGCGCTCGGCGCATCGCGTAGTCCGCAGCAGTCCCATGATTTCCGCGGCGCTAGAATGCGGCGCCAACGAGATTTTGTTTCACCGGTTGCTCGCGACCCGCCGCATCGTCGAAACAGCGCTGGAGGCCGATCTCGTTCCAGTCGTGTGGACGGTTGACGATCCGAAATGGATCGAGCGAGCACACAATCGAGGCATTCACGCGCTGATAACGAACGATCCTGCGATGATGATTAAGTAGCATATGCTTCAGCCTGTTGCTAGCCGCTAGAACGCAAAACACAGGCTGAAGCCTATGCTACAAACGTGCGAATCAATCGCTTCTCATGTATCATCGTCGGTCTTGTTAACTTGTCTGTTTTCATTCGGAGGAAACTTTAGGAATGCCGGTTAAGAAAGGCGCGGAAATCGCGCCCGCTAAGGGAAAGCTCGGTGTTTTGCTGGTCGGTCTGGGCGCCGTCAGCACTACTTTTATCGCAGGTGTCGAAGCAATTAAGGAAGGTTTGGCCGAACCGATCGGCAGCCTAACGCAGATGGGCACGATTCGGCTCGGGAAGCGCACCGACAATCGCGTCCCGAAAATCAAAGACCTCGTGCCTTTGGCGAAATTGACTGATTTGGTCTTCGGCGCATGGGACATTTTTCCGGATTCAGCCTACGACGCGGCGCTGCATGCGGGCGTGCTCGAGAAGGACTTAGTCGAGAAGCTGAAGAAGCCACTTCAGAAGATCAAGCCGATGAAAGCGGTCTTCGATCAGTCATACGTCAAGCGCCTGAGTGGAACGAACGTCAAGACCGGCAAAAACAAGCTCGAAATGGCGAACCAGCTCATCGCCGAAATCGCTGAGTTCAAGAAGAAAAACAAATGCGATCGTCTGGTAATGATTTGGGCGGCCTCGACCGAAGTCTTCATGAAGCAGCACGCGGTGCATCGCAACCTCGACACGTTCGAGAAAGCGATGCGCGAAAATCACAAAGCGATTGCGCCTTCGATGGTTTATGCCTATGCGGCTTTGAAATCCGGCATTCCCTTCGCGAACGGGGCACCGAATCTTACCGTCGAGATTCCGGCGCTAATGGATCTCGCGAACAAGAAAGGCCTCGCGGTCTGCGGCAAGGATTTTAAGACGGGCCAAACTCTGATGAAGACGATCCTGGCGCCAGGTTTGAAATCCAGAATGCTCGGCCTGCACGGTTGGTATTCAACCAATATTCTCGGCAACCGCGACGGCGAAGTGCTCGACGATCCCGATTCATTCAAAACCAAAGAAGAATCAAAACTCTCGGTGCTGGAATACATCCTGCAGCCGGAAGTCTATCCGCAGCTTTACAAGGATTTTTCGCACGTCGTGCGCATCAACTACTACCCGCCGCGCGGCGACAACAAAGAAGGCTGGGACAACATCGATATTTTCGGGTGGCTCGGTTACAAAATGCAGCTCAAGATCGACTTCCTGTGTCGCGACTCGATTCTGGCGGCGCCGATCGTCCTGGATTTGGCCCTGTTTCTGGCTTTGGCCCAGCGCACGGGAATGAAGGGTGTGCAGGAGTGGTTATCGTTCTATTTCAAATCGCCGATGACCGCGCCCGGTCTGTATCCCGAACACGACGTCTTCATTCAGTTGATGAAGCTAAAAAACACGCTGAGGCATCTGCGTGGCGAGGATCTGATCACTCATCTCGGCCTCGAATATTACGACTAAAGGGGCAGTCCGGAATTTCCTCATTTTCGACCTTTAGAGTCACGGCCAATCCCTTTCGGTGTAACCGACAGACGACAATTCGCTCCCACGAAATGTCACGCCCTTTCTGCCGATAATTGTCACGTATGTAAATTTGCTGTGACAAAAATCACGCGAAGTTAACTAGCCGCAAACAAAATTTTCGGTGACAAACCATGCGCGTCTCGTATATATAGCTGTGCGTCAGTTTCTACGCGAGATTCGCAAACATGATGAAAAGTAAACGCGAAAGCCTCGTGGTGCATCAATTTACCCAGCGGATCGTTCTTTGCATAGCTAAGGAACGGAGGATCCGCAGCAGCGATGGGCCAGTGCCGACGTTGCAGGCAGATAAAAAATCGTGATTGCCGAACTGAAAAAAGAGATGAGTGCCCCAGAAAAACAGATTGACGAAACAGTGTTTCTCGACCCGGATCAAAAGAGTCCGCGGGCGCAGGACTTCGAAGAGAGACTAGCGGCACGGATCGTCGGCCAAGAGCGGGCTGTTCGTCGCATGAGCGGTCTCTACCAAATCTTTCTGGCTGGAATGAATCCGCCGGCGCGTCCGATCGGCACGATGTTGTTTCTCGGACCGACCGGTTCCGGCAAAACGCGCGTGATCGAAGCCGCGTCAGAGGTGCTGTATGGCGACCCCAACGGCGTCGTCAAGATCGATTGTGCCGAGTTCCAGCATTCGCATGAAATTGCGAAGCTAATTGGCTCGCCTCCGGGATACCTGGGTCACCGCGAGACTTCGCCCATGTTGACCCAAGAGAACCTCGATCGGATGCACACGGAAGATCTGAAGCTCACGCTCGTCTTGTTTGACGAAATCGAAAAGGCTTCGGACGCGTTGTGGCAGTTGCTGCTCGGAATTCTCGACAAAGCGACGCTGACTTTGGGCGACAATCGCCGCGTCGATTTTTCGAAGTGCATGGTGATAATGACTTCGAACCTCGGCGCTCGCGAGATGTCTGAACTGATTTCCGGTGGCATCGGCTTCGCGCCGGGCAAAGGCGTGAAGAACCCGCATGACACCGAAGTCGATCAGAAGATCTACCGCACCGCCGTCGAAGCCGCGCGGCGTAAATTCTCGCCCGAATTCATGAACCGCATCGACAAAGTCGTCGTGTTCCGCTCGCTGAAAGAACATCACCTGCGCGCGATTCTCGATCTCGAATTGCAGGCGGTCCAGGATCGCATCATGCAATCAGCCGGCACAAAGTTTGTCTTCCAGTGCTCGGACGATGCCAAAGACATGCTGCTGGCGGAAGGCATCGATTACAAATACGGTGCGCGTCATTTGAAGCGCGCGGTCGAGCGCTTCCTGGTTTATCCGCTGTCGAATCTGGTAGCGACGGGTCAAATCGGCCTCGGCGATTTGGTCCAAGTCGGCCTGGATAAGAAGAACAACAAGTTAACTTTCTTCAAGAAATCCGGCGGCGCGCTGATTCAGGATATGATTTCGGCGCGAACGGAAGTCGAACCATTGGCCAGTCGTTCAGGCAGCGTTGGTTTGCCGATTCCGCAAGCCAAGGAAAGTAAAGCCGCGAAGAAAGGACAAGGTCGCGGCGAGAAGACCGAAGGATAATCTACGGTCCTGCCCCTCCAATTTTGGCGCCGGAGCGATCAGCTTCGGCGCCCTTTTAGTTTTTGCTGGATTCCAACTTGCGAATGGCCGCGTGCGCTGCGTCTGCGAGATAAGGATCGCTTGAGGCCATCGCCGTCTTTAGGGCGGGGATCGCCTGAGTATCACCGATCGACCCCAGCGCCGTCGCTGCCGCGCGTCGCACGTCGCCGGGCTGCTGATCGTTTCCCAGCGTTGCGATCAGAACGTTCACCGCCGCGCGGTTTCGAATCTTACCGAGGGCCTCAGCGGCAGCGCGCAAAACAAATTCGTTTTCGCGCGACCTGGATTTCTTTTTGCCCGATGTTCCAGACAGGACTTGGACCAACGGGGTAACTGCAGAATCGTCCCGGATTTCACCCAGCGCCACTGCGGCGGCCGCGCGGACACTGGCTTCTTTGTCAGAAGCGAGCAAGTCGATCAGAGGCGAGGCCGCCGATCGACTGTGTGTCTCGCCTAGAGCGTACGCACCTTCGCGCCGAACGAACTCAAGCTTGTCTTTCAACAACGGAATCAAGAGAGCCGCGGCTTCATCGGAAGGCAGCATCGTGATGGCGTGAGCCGCAGTGACGCGAATCATTGGATCAGGATCGTTCAATGCCGGCGCCGCCGCTCGTGAAGCTTCAGCGCGCTTCATCAAATTGAGTTTCATTAACGCGTCGCGACGTTCTTCAACTTCCGCAGAACTCAACCGCTGTCGTTGTTGTTCTATCTGCCGTTGAATCGGGGTCAGATTCTCCTGGGCGGCGACGGCGAGCGCGGAAGTCAACCAAATGAAACCGATCGCGATGTGTTTGCAGTAAGCGAACATTTGCATACGTTACCTCAGCCGGCATCGATGCGCGACGCGATCGCATGCATCGTGTCGATAATCAGGACCGCAATCGGCGGATAGAAAATCAAATCTGAAACGATTAGCGCCGTAGGCGAAAAGCCCGTTGCTGTCCCGGTCGTCACGTGATGCCTAAACAACATCGTCAAATCCGAAAAGAAATCCTGTGCTTGCCAGCCGATTAACAGACCAAGGCCGAGGCTAACTCCATAGCCACCGACGAGAAACGCGTAGGCCGAAAATCTGGTGAACGGCTGGGTCGGCGACTTCTCTTCCGTGATCGAAAAATGAATCGGATCAGGCTTATACGTGTAATGAGAAAAATATTCGCGCAGCCTCTTAATCAAATGCCAAATGCCTGCCAGAAACAGCGTTGCCAGAATCGCGCGACCCACAAGGCCAAACGATTGCCAGAGCGGCGGCTTGATCATGGCGACAAAGAACGTCGATAAAAACAACGAAACGGTCGTAAAAACGGCGCGTTGACGCGCGGTGTTTTCGCGTCGATCATTTTCGAGAATCTGATTGACTACGCGATCCCAGCGCGCTTGCGCCGCGCGCGCTCGCTGCGCATGCGGATTGTCCGAATCAAGGATCGATCGCCCGTTTCTTTGCTTATCAAGCTGCTGATCGTGAAACGCGCGCTCCTGAGGATCGATCAGCGTGTGATAGGCCAGCGATAGGAGCGCAAACTCGCGCTGGGCTTTCTCAGAACCGCGATTTACATCGGGATGCCTTTTGCGAGCGAGCTGGCGATAGGCGGACTTGATCTCGGTCGAACTTGCCGATCGCTTTACGCCCAAGATCTGATAGTAGTCCGTCATCGCCAGGGGAATTTTTAGGGAAAGCTTGGCGCGAACTCAATCGCCGCGCGCTTAGGTACGGATAGATTTTATCATCGACGGATCAGGCGCGTGAACTACGGTCCATCAGCCCGCAGATCGCTCGATGAATTCGATCAACGTACGCACCGCCACGCCGGTTGGGCCCTTCGCGCGATATGGCGTCGCGGGATCGCCCCACGCGGTCCCGGCGATATCAAGGTGCGCCCAAGGCGTCTCTTCGGAAAATTCTTTGAGAAACGCGGCCGCCGTGATCGTGCCGGCTTTCTTCCCGCCTATGTTCTTAATGTCAGCGATGTCGCTCTTGATCTGCTTGGTGTATTCAGCATCGAGCGGCAACTGCCAAAACTTTTCGCCGACTTCGACGCCTGACGCGATCACCTCATCAATCAATTCTTGATCTGTGCCGAGAATCGCCGTGTTCACATCGCCCAGCGCGATCGACACTGCACCCGTCAGCGTAGCCATATCGATGATTCTCGTTGCGCCGAGCTTCTTCGCGTAAGCGATCGCGTCAGCAAGAATCAGCCGGCCTTCTGCGTCGGTGTTGATGACCTCGATTGTTTTGCCGGTCATCGCCTTCAGAATGTCCCCGGGTTTCGTTGCTTTACCGGAAGGCAAATTCTCGGTGCAGGGCGCCACGCCAAGCACCGGAATGGATGGCTTCAGTTGAGCAATTGCGCGCATCGTGCCGATGACCGTGGCGGCACCCGTCATGTCGTACTTCATCAGTTCCATGTTCTCGCCGGGTTTCAGCGAGATGCCACCGGAATCGAACGTGACTCCCTTTCCAACCAACGCCAGCAACTCGTCTTTTTTTCCACGAAAGCGTGATGGTTGATACTTCAATACGATCAGCTTCGGTGGCTCGTCCGATCCGCGCGCGACGCCCAGCAGCGATCCCATCCCAAGCTTCTCCATCTGCTTTTGATCGAGCGCGTCGAAGCTCAGGCCAAACTCTTTCGCGACCTGCTTCGCGCGATCGGCCATAATGGTCGGCGTCATGTACGCGCCGGGTTCGTTCGCCATGTCACGAGTGAAGTTAATTGATTCGCCGATGATGCGGCCGCGCTCGGCGCCGCGCTGTACGGCTTTCTTGTCAGCGCCATCGATTACGACCGTGACCGATTTCAGCTCGCGCTTCTCTTTATCTTTGGTCCGATACTTATCGGGTTCAAACAAACCCATAATGCTTCCCACGACAACCATCTGCGCCACGCGTTCAGCGTCGTCGTTGGCACGCGGCACGATCGCAATCGTCTTCACGTTCTTCGAGCGCAGAAACCTGGCGACCGTACCGCCGAGTTGAGTGACTTGAGCCGACTTGTACGAGTCGCGATCGCCACAGCCCACCAGCAGTAGCCGGCGCGCCTTCATATTCTTTGCTGATAGATGAAAGTAAGCGGTCTCGCCTTCTTTGCCGGCGAACTCTTCCGACTTCATGACATCGCTGATCATTCCGCCGCTGGCCGTGTCCAAAGTTTTCAACAGGCCGCTGTCGGCTCTTTCATCTTTGAAAACCGCAACCGCCAAGCCTTCGGCGTTGACTTCGTTTACTGATTGAGAGCTGCCAAATACGTCCATTATTAACCTCGCTTTAGATTATCGACTTCTTTGTTTCAGTTGGGCGCGCGTTTCGCGATCGACGATACGACGCATTTCAGTTTCGCGCTTGTCGTACAACTTCTTACCTTTTGCTATCCCGATTTCAAACTTAATCTTTCGCGACTTAACGTAAACCCGAGTTACAACCAGCGTCATGCCTTCGGTTGAAGCAGCCTGATCGAGTTTGCCGATCTCGCGGCGATGCAGCAAGAGCTTGCGCGTGCGCAACGGCTCGTGATTCGCGCGATTTCCAAAGGCGTATGGCGAGATGTGCGCATTGAAAAGCCACGCTTCTCCATCGCGCACCGCGACGTAAG
>JAJPKD010000223.1 GCA_021323895.1 Acidobacteriota bacterium
AAAGAAAAAAAAGAAGACCCGCCATTCTAGCCAGCCTTCAGAGAAGCGGTCAAGGATCGAAGAAACTCGGCTGCATCAACCAGAGCCCGCGCTCGGTGGCTGATCTGGTTCTTGATCTCGGATTTCAGCTCCGCGAAAGTCTGATCATATCCATCCGGAGCGAATATCGGATCGAAGCCGAATCCGCCAGAGCCTTTCGGGAAATCAGCAATTTTCCCTTCGCATATCCCGCTGGAAATATGGAGGAGGTTACCTTCTTCATCAGCGATCGCAACCGAACAACAGAACCGTGCGCGTCGATGCGGCGATGATTGCGCCTGCAGTTCTGCTAAAAGCTTTCGCGTTCGCTCATCATCCGAAGCGCCAGGTCCGGCGTACCGCGCAGAGAAAACACCGGGCTTGTTTCCCAACGCGCTGACCTCCAAACCCGAATCGTCCGCAATCGTCAGGAGATGAGTCTGTCTTGCGTAGCCCGTGGCTTTTAGTGCTGCGGTTTCGGCGAACGTGCTGCCGGTCTCATTTACCTCGTCAACGTTGGGAAAATTCTCAAGGCTAATCAGCGAAAGCGGAATACCCGCCAACAGATCGCGCAACTCATATACTTTTCCGGCATTATGAGATGCAACTAACAGCGTTCGAATTGTTTTCATTTTTCGGGCGCGAACTGAGCCACGAGTGAGCCGGCAATTCCGAACGACGAGCGCGATGTCCATTCAATCGTGGAGTCCTTCAGCAGAGTCACACTGAGCGCGAACGGCAATTTGTCAGCGACCTGCACAACGCCTGCTGCGTTGGCCGAGAACGCTGAGCGTTCCCTGTTGGAAAACGTCTCGACAAATGAAATCCCCTCGCGCTGATCGGTCGTGAATGAAACAATCGTAAACGGGCGCGCTACGTCAATGACTTGTCTGGCTCTGCGAAATGACTCTTTCGAAGTGATGGGCGCCGCTGGAGCCAGACATCTTCGCACAGCTTCCGTTGGGCCAAGCAAAGCGCAATTATCGACGAATGCTGCGGAAAAATCGCCGGACGATGAAGTTAACATCTCCGCATTTTGAACTTGCTCAGTTTTGAGCGGTTGGCCCAAACGTTTCAGCATGAGGTTCTTCAACGCCTGACGGTCGAACGTTTGCACGATCAACACTGAGGGTGAGCTTTCATCGAAACGTACAGTCTGCAAATGCGGGCCTACAGTGCGAGCAAACGCATCAGGATCATCAATGCCGTATGGTTTCAACAGGCCGCGAAGGATTGGCCTGGCGGCGACTGATCCGACGAAATCCGTATTCGACGAAACCGCTGTGTTCAGATCATTCCAAAACGTCGTCGGATCGCGAAGTTGATATGTTGAGAAGGTATAGGCGTCTGCGGGAACGTATCGAAGCATCGTGAAATCGACGCCGCGCTCCGGCACCATCCCGGCGCGAAGCTTGTCAGCAAGGCCTTGCGGCAACGCGATCTGGCAACGATCCTCAACCATTCCATCTGCAAACCTTGTAGTCCAGCTAATGCTCTTCACCAGCCCGCCAAAAGTGTCGGCAAAGAGTCGTGCGGGGGTGATGGCGTCTGCGGAAGATCCGCCGCGCGAAATTGCGTATGCCTGCAGCAATGATTTGACACCAGCCGGAGAGACGAACCTGAAAACTGAAGCAAGCGAGTCGCTGCTATTTCTGGCTGCCGCGAAATCGTTCGCGTCTCGCAGCGATGCGCGTTTCCCGTTATGCGCTTCGATCGAATGCAACACCGACGACTCGTCATTGCCAAGGATTGCTGTTGTGTCCACGAACGCGATAACGATCTGATGAGACTTGTCTTCGGATATCCATTCTTCGAGATCGACGCCGTCCACTTGCTTTCGCAGCAGCCCGGGATTTTTGTAAACACGTCGAGCCAGCTCTTCAATGTGGCGTTCCAAAGGAGCCTTCATCCGACTCTGCGATGTGTGCGTTTCGATGATGAAAGTTGCCAGCGGCTTTATCGTCAAACTGGATTCTGTCTGGCTGGCTTCTGCGCCGCTAAGAACAATCGCGACCTGTGAGCGGGCGAATAGAATTGTTTCGGCAGAACCAATTCCAGTCCACTTCGCGAATCGCAATAACCAGCGGTTAGGAACGAGAGCTTGCGGAGCACCGAGCGGATCCGCGAGCGATTGCCAGGCTTCGGTGTGGTCAATGCCGGTCAGAAGGTTGCTGAGATCATCACTCTCAATGAACACGAGGCAATCGGCGGGGGCATAGACCGCAAGGTCAGCGCGACGAGGCCGATTCCAATAGAGCCAGGCCGCGGCCACGAATGCGGCCAGGAGAATGGTCAAAAGAACAATGCGTCGGCGCTTAATCAATCGTCGCATCCTAATCCCTAGCCGCTATGTTGACAAAGCGCCCGGCTGAACTGCTGTAGGGGAGGGAAAATGCGCCTCGTCTCAGAGCGATACCGCCGGTCAAATTGAAACGAAAAAACCCCAGTTTTTCGGGGCTATTCTCCCTGCGTTGAACGACGTAAAATCATGTTGACAGTAGTTGCCTGCATATTGTAGCCTGAGTTTGGCAGTCGTGACCCAGACTTTTCACCGAGTGGGTCGTCGGTTCTTTCGCCTGTCACTGCCGGCGGCGAACCCGCCTGATTCAGCCCCGCCCTTCGCTACCGAGCGAAGCCTTTCAATACTGTTTTGGAAAAATCAATGAAGCAGAAGACAAGCTATTCATGCCGCCTTCGATTGGTGCGCGCGGGATTGTCACGTGCGCGTCGCGCGCGTGCTCGTGTGCGCCGACAGCGCCTGCTGATGTTCAAAGTTGCGAGGAGCAATTAATGATGTGGAAACGTGTTAACAAGAGCATGGTGGGCGTCGATATTGGTTCGAGCAGCGTCAAGGCCGTTGAGCTTCAGGGCAAGAACGGTGACTTTCAGCTCGTCAGCCTCGGCTACGAACCGCTCGAGCCCGATTCAGTCGTGGACGGACAGATCATGGAGTTGAACTCCGTTTCGAACGCGATCGCCAGCATCTTCAACGAACATAAGATCAAGACGACGAGAGTCGCCGCGGGTGTCAACGGCCATTCCGTGATCGTCAAGAATATAGTGCTGCCGCAGATGAGTCCCGATGAACTTCAGGAATCATTTGCGTGGCATGCGGAAGAACACATACCGTTCGACATCTCTGATGTGAATCTTGATTACCATGTCACCGGAAATTCCGATGACGCGGTTCATGTTTTGTTGGCTGCCTGCAAACGCGACAAGATCGCCAACCTCAGGCAAGCGATCCAGCTGGCGGGCAAACAGCCGGCGGTTATCGATGTGGATGCTTTCGCTCTCCAGAATTGCTACGAGCTGAACTATGACCCGCAGCCCGGCCAGGTCGTTGCGCTGCTGAACATCGGCGCATCGACGACCAACATCAACATTCTGAACGGCACGCGATCCGTTTTCACGCGCGATGCTTCGTTCGGCGGCAATCAATACACGTCATTGCTGCAAAAAGAATTGGGCTTGACGTTTGAGCAAGCTGAGCAAGCGAAGCGCGGCATGCCGCTGCCAGGTGGCTTCGAAGATCGCGAAATCGCTCCGATTCTCGAAACCGTTTCCGACATTCTGGCGCTTGAAGTTCAAAAGACGATGGACTTCTATCGCGCGACTGTCGAAGACGGAAGTTCAGCCGTGGAGCGCATTTTGGTTTCAGGTGGCGGCTCAAAGCTGGCCGGCCTGATTGATTTTCTGTCGAAGCAATTCGACATTCCCGTCGAGGTTTTCGATCCGTTTCGCAAAATCAAGATCGACTCGCGCGGTTTCGATCCCGAGTACATGCGGGACATTGTGCCGGAGATGGCGATCGCGGTCGGTCTGGCGCTGAGAGGAGTTGACGCGCGATGATCAAAGTTAACCTTTTAGAATCGATCACTGATCGCCCGGCGGCTGTTTCGTTTGTCGAGGACAGAGTTTCGAGCACGCGCACCCAGACTTTGTTGCTGGTGTTGACGGTGGTGGCGTTGCTCGTCCTGGGCATCGGTTTCGACTACGTGAGTGCAAATTCTCAACATCAAACTGCGACCAAAGACCTCGAGAAAGAGCGTCGCATCAACGATCAGATGAACGCCGTCAAGAAAGAACAGGCTGATCTTGAAAAGAAGATGGGCGAGATCAATCTTCGGATCGATGCGATTCAGAAGCTGCGCGCTTCGCAGCAAGGCCCGAGTGGCGTGTTGGCGGAGATCAAAGCTCGTTTCGATAGCGTCCCCGGTCTGTATCTGAGAAGCGTTGAGCAAAAAGATGCCGAGCTGGTCATCAAAGGCGAGTCTCCAAACGAAGCAGCCGTAACGCGCTTCGGACAGAGCATGGAGTTTTCGTCCGGCCTGTTTACGAATCTGAACATCGAGACGAATCGCGAAGTGCCGGCGGAAGCGAAGAGTGGCGTAGTCGCCTCAGCTCAGGCGGCCGCGGCGAATTCAGCGATACCTTTGCCTGAAGTAGTTTCGTTCACGATCAAGTGCAACTACTCGCACAGCAAGGCGCCGCAATCTTCCAATCAATCTCCCGTCAACAACAGTGCGACGAATCATGTCGCGGTCAAGAATTAACCAGCCATCGATATCGCTCGCCTTAGGAAAACATCATGAAGCTCGGAAACATCAACAACCTTCCCTGGTACTTGCGCTTTGTCATGCTTGGCGCAGTCGCCCTGCTCGTTTACGGCGGCTTCTGGTATTTCGTGACCAGCGGCACGCGCAAAGAGACCAAAGCCCTCCAGGAACAAATTGCGACTTTGCGCAAAGCCAATCAGGAAGCCCAGATCGCTTCGCAGCGCCTCAGCGAGTTTCGGACTGCTTACAAGAATAAGCAGGAAGAGCTGGATGAGTTGAAAGCCCTGCTGCCCGAACAACGCGAGCTGACGAAAGTGCTTGAGGGCATCCAGGAGCGGGCGCGCGCGACTGGCCTGTCGGTGAGACATTTCACCCCGAAGGATGACGTTTCGCAGGATTACTTCATGGGCAAGAAGATTGACGTTTCCGTCCAAAGCTCGTTTGCAGGTCTGCGGAATTTCTTCGATCAGTTGGCCCATTATCAACGGATCGTTTCGATCACGAATTTCGAGATCAAGCAGTTGGACAATCAGGCGCCAAACAAGACCGTCGAAGCGCGCTTCGATCTGACCGCGTACTTCGTTTCTTCGGAAAGGCTGCAGCAACAGCAGCAACAGCAAAAACCCAACGCTCCGGCCAATCAGCCGGCTGGCAATCCCGCCGCCGCAACTCAGCAAGCGGTCCAGCAAGCCGTTGCCCCAGCCAAATAGCTCTCAGGAAAAACGACCATGAACTTCAAGCACTTCATTCATTACAGTCTCAGTCTCGCGGCGATCCTGTGCGCCTTGAGTTTCGCATCTTTCACGGTTGTTGCTCAGGACAAGAGCGAAGCCAAGAAAGCGGACGCCGGCGAAAAGTCGGCTGGCCGCGATCCTTTCAAAAAGTATCAGCCAGTCATCAAGCAGCAGAAGGTCGTTACCAAATTGGAGCCGCCTTCCATTCAAGTGCGCATCGAGCGTTACCGCGCGCAGAAAATGGCGGCTGCGAATGCACACGTTGCAGCACCGAAGCCGACGACCGCTTTGCTGCTCAACGAAGTGCAAGTCACGGGCATCTTTCGCACGCCGCGCGGTTGGTCCGCGATGGTTGAAGCGACGCCGCTGACTCCCAAACTCTCGTATGTGATTTATCCGGGCGAGAACTTTTTCGATGGACAACTTGTCGCGATCGAGGAAGGTCGCCTGATCTTCCGTCGCGAAACGGTCTGGACTGATGGCCGTCGCGACAAATCCGTCGAGGTCAAACCTCTGCGCACGCCGAGCCCGGTCGAAGCCATGACCGCCGCGAAGCCTGCCGCCTCCGATGCTCCGGCTGTTGAGACCGCCAAGCCGGGCACTCCGGAAAAGCAATAACCAAAGTTTCCCGCTGGCGCCGATCCATTGGCTTCAGCGCTAACCGTGAACGACGTAAGCCCCTCGAAGCATCGCTTCGTTCACTCTTTTGACAACAAGTTGAATCTCCGCGTAGTGCGGTGTGCGCTTTGAATCTTCGCCTGAGGCATTCCGAGCGAGCGCGCGACGGAATTCAACCTAATCCCCCCGAGGAGGGAATGATGCCTAAGTATTTCGAGAATGTAGCCGTCAGAACTTGCGCCTTCGCGCTCGCCGCCGGCTTGTCGCTTAACAGTTTTGCGTTGGCCGTGGGCGCCTCCGCCAAGTCGAACGCGAAACCTTCGCGCACTTCCGAGTCGCTTGCGCCTTTGCCGGATCCTTCGCCGACGCCGCTCGCGTCGGTGGTGACGCCTGCGAGAGACAACATGGCGCAGCAGCCAAATCAGGGCCGGCAGTACGGCCAGGCTGGATTTGTTGGCGAGCCGATCAACTTGAACGTGGTCAACGCCGACGTGCGCGACATCCTGAATTACATCACTGAGCAGTATGGAATCAATTTTGTGATCGATAGCTCAGTCGGCGCAGTGCCGGTGACGGTGAACGTGCAAGACGTTCCCTGGAACTACGCGCTGGATGCGATTCTGCGCGCGAACAAATTAGGCGTGGACGTCAATGGCAACATCCTCCGCGTGGCGACGGGCGAGACTCTGGCCAAAGAAGCCGAGACGCAACGGGTCATCAAGGAAGCGCAGCTTTCGAATGCGCCGTTGGTGACTGAGTTCATCCGGCTGAACTACGCGCGGGCGTCGGGCACTCTGGCCCAGGCCGCGGGTTCGACCAGCGCCTTCGCAGGCGGCTCGACCAACTTGAGCTTCAGTGGTGGCGCCGGTGGCGATGCGACCGGTGGCGGCGGCGATCAGGGATTGCTGCCGATCATCAAGCGTCGTCTGTCGCGACTGGGTTCGGTGGAAGTTGAAGGACGCAGCAACACGCTGATCGTCACCGACGTGAAAGAGAACGTCGAGGCGATCCGCCAGTTGGTTGCCATCCTCGATCAGCCAGAGCCGCAAGTCGAGATCGAAACTCGCATCGTCATTGCGCAACATAACTTCAGCCGCGACCTCGGTGCGCAGCTTTCACTCGGCGTTGCCAATCTGGGGCGCGGTGGCCTGGCCAACATTACGACGTTGCCGGCGAGTGGATCGAGCAGCGGTTCGAGCGGTGGTTCGAGTGGCGCGTCAAGTGGCCCGACTTTGAGCTCGGGTCCGAATCCTTATAGCGCGTTTGGTGGTCTGGGCAACACGGCGAGCCCTTTGAACAATCTTCGCGCTGCGGCAGCGACGACCATCATCGGATTGACGACCGGCCTGTTCGGCACGGCGCAAATCAGCGCGCTCATCAGCGCGGCGGAAAACCGCGGCGAAGTTAAGACCGTGGCCACTCCGCGCGTGACTGCTCTGAACAATCGTCCGGCGCAGATCGAAAGCGGATCGCAGATTCCGGTGCAGACAACTCAAGCAGCCGGTGGAACAGCGGTCGTAACCACGACGTTCGTTTCGGTTCCGCTGCGTCTTTCGATCACTCCGCAGATTACTGATGCCGGCACCGTCGTGCTGCGCGTCACGATCGAGAACAACACAGTGAACACCGGTATTGCGGTTGGTGGTGTTCCGGGTATCGACACTCAGCGCATGCAATCTGAAGTGCTGGTGCCGGATGGTGGTACGACCGTCATGGGCGGTGTGTTGGCTGATTCGGAAGCCACTCAGCGACAGCGCACGCCGGGTGTGGCCAGCATTCCGATCATTGGCAATCTCTTCAAGCGGAAACTCGTGACGAAGGATTCGACCGAAATCCTGTTCTTCATCACGCCGCACATCTATCGACCGGATTACTTCGGCCGGCCGACCAACGTCACGCCGAGTTCTGGCCCGCGGACGCAGAGCGTGCCGCAGCCGGTGCCGCTCGGCAACCCGCAATCGAACACGCCGACGCCGACTGAACTGCAACAGCAGGAGAAAAACCCGGGAGCAGTTCCTTCGACGCAACCGAATGTTTTGGGAGCGCCGAGCAATCCGGCCGCGAGCCCGACGAATTCGGCCCGTCCCGGAGCAGTCACCGGACAACGGCCGTAACTGTTCGCAGGAACGCAGGCGTCTCTCGTCTGCATCTTGAAATACCAGCCGGTGGTCGAAGCGAAAGCATCGGCCACCGGACTTTGTTTGAGATGGTTCGCTTAGAGGCGGGGCTACTGCCCGCCCGAATAATTTGGCAGCGGGCGGTAGCCGGCTTCTAAACGAGATAGGGATCGAATGTTCAAAGAAACACTTCAATCGATCGTTGAAAAGACCGATGGCGGACTCGGCGCGGTCATCATGGGGACTGACGGTTTGCCGGTTGAAAAATTCTTCAGCGCGGAAGCCGCCGAAGCAAATCTGGACGTGGCTGCCGCTGAGTTTACTTCGTTGATTCGCAACGCCGCGCGATCCGCGAAGGATCTCAACCTCGGCGAAGTGCGCGAACTCGTGCTGTCGCTCGATAACGTAACCCTGCTGATGCGGGCGCTGCATCGAGAATATTTTTTCCTGCTGGCCGTGCGACCTGATGGCAACCTCGGCCGTGGCCGTTACGAATTGCGCAAGGCAGAGTTGATGCTGGCCGCAGAATTCGCAGTCTGAAGTTCTTTGCTGACGCGGACGCCCGAGCAGATTTGGAGGCGATATGATCAGGACTTCCACTTTCAAACTCTTCATCATCCTCGCTGCGTTGATGTGGTTGGCGCAGAGCGCTGCGGCGGCGACGCTGCAAGCGAAAGTGATCGAGGTCCGTTCGGGTAACACGCTAATCGTCAGCAACACCAATCGACCGATCAGTGTGCGGCTGAAAGCGGTTATCCCGCCGGAAGTTGGTCAGCCCTTGAATGACGTAGCGCGCGAGCACCTGAAAGCGCTCGTGCTCGACAAGACCGTGACGATCGAGTACTCGCACCTGGCTGATGGCTTTCTCGAAGCCAAGGTTCTTCTGAATGGCGTAGATATTGGATCGCAGATGCTGCGCGATGGCGTCGCCTGGTACGACCACGCGCTGGATTACGAACTGAACCAAAACGATCGCGAGTTGTATGCGCAGTGCGAGAATGCCGCCCGCGCCGAGAAACGCGGTCTGTGGGCAGACAGCGCGGCGGTTGCGCCTTGGGAATATCGTCGCTTGCAGGCGGAGCAACTGGCGCGCATCAGCGGCGGGCCGTCCTTGCGACAGACTGCGGCGAGTAAACCCAGATCAAGTCTCTCCAGCGAAGATCTTTTTGGCGGAATGTTGGGAAGCTCGCTGCCCACCAGCGGCGCGCCCAGCGTCAAACCAATTTCAGAGAAGGGACCACCGGATCGCTGGACGAAGTACGATTCAGTTCCGGGACACTTTTCAGTTTTCGTGCCGAGCAACGCAGTCGCGGGAACAAACACTTCGATCGACGCGAAGACCGGCAAGCCCGTGCAGTTTCACTTTGTCGCGGGCGGTAGCAACGCCGGCTTCTATGTCGCAATGTCTGCGGTCGGCCCGAATAATAATTACACCGACGCGTCCGCGCGAGACGAGGCCATTCAGAGTTTGATAGGCGGCATGAACCGGGGCGCGCAACAGACCGGAACTGGCCCCATCGTTACGGTGAAGGCTGAGCACGAGGTGCGCGTTGGAGGAACGGTCGGCATGCAATACCACTTGAGCGCGCCGGGATTTTCCGGCACCGCGCGCGTGTTCACCCGTCAAATGGGCAACGATCGCGAAATAATTCTGCTGTTTGCTTTGAGCCGCCCCGGCGCCGAAGACCTCGGCAACCAATTCATCAATTCATTCAATATCATGCGATAGGCCTGCAAGTTCCCAGTCATAAAGTCTAGAGACTGAGCTGACTCACTCAACTCCCGATTTCAGATATTCAAACCGAGAGCCAGGCTAATAACATCCGGATGCGAGCGACCAAGACTCAGAGCTGAGTCGTTGTAGTCCTGACCCGAACCGCCAGGGACCAAGCGTTAGGTGTGGGAATCCAAACCTGAGCCACCAAAATCCAGATTCAAGTCATTCCAGCCCAAGCCTGACCCACCAACTCCAGGCTCAACCCATCCCAATCAAGACCGGAGTCACTAAACCCCCGACCTTAGCAACTAAAATCCAGACCTGAAGGGCAGCTCACTGAGGGCATGGCGGTGGGGCTTCTCGCGAGGCCTCGCCGCCTTAATTTCTTGCTCTTACCTCTTTGCGCTTTGCAATGCCTATGGCATTATTCGCCACGAATTTTCCCAAGCTTCCCGAACGTATTTGCGGAGTTGCCTTGTCTCCTAAAACCGAAATCACCGACAACCTCGCTCTTCAAAGGATTGCTCCGCTGATTCACGAGATTCGCGGCGAGCGAGTGATTCTGGATTCCGACCTGGCAACCATCTACGGCGTGGAAACGCGTGTTCTGAATCAAGCAGTGAAGCGAATCCGAAAAGATTCCCTGCTGATTTTGTCTTTCAATTGATGAAGGATGAAAGCGAGGCGCTTCGTTCAAGATCACAATCTGTGACCTTGAAACGCGGCCATAACATTAAATACGCGTCGTATGCATTCATAGAGCATGGCGCCATCATGGCCGCGAACGTGCTCAACAGCGAGCAAGCTGTGGAAATGAGCGTCTTCGGTTTGAGCGCGAAGCGCGGCAGAGTGATAGCCGCTGGCGAGCATAGCGAGCCTGCGTAGCAGGCGACAGAACTCCCGAGGTCGTACACAAATCTCCTCTATCACATTGTCTTTGCCACAAAAGAGCGGGCTCCGTTAATCACCAACTCGTTGCGTCCGCGACTGCATGAGTATCTGGGCGGTGTCGTTCGCGGCCTCGATGGCGTCGCACTCGAAGTAAACGGCACAGCGAATCACGTCCATATCCTGGCGGTTACATCCGACCATTTCCATATCGGATTTCATGAGCAAGCTAAAATCCAGTTCATCCGGTTGGGCAGAGCGCCAGACGCGCGGAAGGTTTGGCTGGCAGGCGCGATTCGCGGCGTTCACTGTCAGTGAGTCTCAGGTGGGGCGAGTGCGGCGCTACATCCGCAATCAGGAAGAACATCACCGACGTAACAGTTTTGAAGATGAGTGGAAGGCGATTTGGAAGGCCCATCATGTTGATTTCGATGAGGCGCATCCATGGAGTTAGGATTTGTTCGGTTTGAGCGCGCAGCGCGACAGATTGATAGCCGCTGGCGAGCGTAGCGAGCGGGAGACAAGATCGAAGAAATGCTCGCAGCGCGCGGAGCACGCGACAGAATCTGTCGCCAGCTTCGCAGGCTCGGACTAATAAAACGAAACGCCCACCCCAGCCTCGGCTGACGCCTCGGCAGGGGCTAGCATTCTGATCGCCTGCTGCGCAGGCTTAATGACAGCGCGCAGCGCGACAGAGTGATAGCCGCGGGCGAGCGCAGCGAGCCTGCGGGGAAGATGATTGAAAAGGTTCGCAGCGTGCGCAGCACGCGATAGAGTGTTTATCTGACGATTGGCGATAGGCACGAAAAACCTCTAACAAATGTCAGTGCCAGTAGACCCCCTATTCGAGATGCAGGCCGCGTTGAGTTGCGAGCGTTCGCGCCTTTAGCAGAACGTCGCCGTCAATCAATTCTTTTCCGCCAATCCATTGTTCAATTTCTTCGGTCGGCCGGCCCAGGGCCAGCGCCAGCTTTTCGTCACTTGCCTCAAAAGCGCCGTCTCGAATCTGCGTCAGGATCTGTAAAGCCTCTGCCTGGCCGGTTCCTTGATCGTCCAGCTCGTGGTCTGCCCCTGTTGCAATCGCGGCGTGGCCGTCGTCGGTCTTTGTCATGGAAGCCGCCTTAGACCTCTGCTTCTTCGCGCGGGCGCCACGTTTTTCTTTCGCAGCAGCAGAGGCGCCGTTCGCCGAAGTCTCAGGCTCGTTCGCAAGTTCATCTCGCTTGGCTGTGTCGCCATTTCGGCCGTGCCGATTGCCTTTCAGCGCATATAACAAAGCTCCGGCCACCGTGGCCGCACTCAATAATAGAATTCTCTTTTTCATGAAGTCCTTCCTGTTTCTGTCTGGTTTTGCGCCGGCGCCTCAAAGCAAGCGAGCGCGATTGATTTATGAAGCGAACATTTGTAGCGCGTCTTAGTCGCGCTCTTGTTAGTCGCGCTTTTGGTCGCCCCGATCCCCTTCGCCGGGTGGAACTTTGGTCTTCGCGTGCTTGCGGACATCCTGCGAGAGAGAGCGGCCCACATCGTCGCTTTCCTTAAACTGGCCTTTCTCGTCACGGCGAACGTAACGCTTGTCATTGCCCGTATCGATTAATTCACGTTTGCTGGAAGTTTCTTTCTTAGCCATCGTGCTACTCCTCGAAAATATTCAGAACGTTGTCGTTATGCAGCCTTGGCGCGAGCGCGACCGCTCGGCGGTGATTTGCGGGCAGCTTTCTTCGCGGCCGTCCCAGTCACAGTTCGCTTGCGCTTAACGGATTTCTTCGCAGCCTGCTTCGCGTTGCTTTTCTTTGCGCCGGTCTTCCGGGTGGCTTTCCTGGCCGCGGGCTTTGCCGTCTTCTTCTTAGCAGTTGCTTTGCCGGCCTTCTTCTTTTTCTCGTCACGCTTCGTGGTCGAGCCGCCGAGCAGACTGTTCACCACGCGTTTGATAAAAGAAGGTTTCTTGAGTTCATCGGCCACCGGCGCGCTTTGTCTCTCTTTTTCCGCGGCCATCTGATCGCCGAGCGCTTCAGCCTGCTCTGTACTCAAAACGTCCTTCGCTTTCTTGAATAGGTCACCTTCTTCTTCATCGACGTGATGCTCGACGTTTTCTTTGAGCACGGTAAATTTCGCGTCCCATTGATCGCCGGGTTCGGCCGCCGCCAACTCAGCGAGCAGGTCCTTGATCACGCGATGCTCTTCGTAAGCCTCAAGCGTAAGATCGCGCGATTCGGCCGCGTTCTTCAAAGCCGGATAAAAAATTGTTTCCTCGATCATCGTGTGCACGTCCAGCTCAGCTTTCAGTTTCCTGAAGCCGGCAAGCTTGGCCTTGCCCGACGCCGATTCAATTCGCTTGAAGAGATCGGAGACTTTGTCGTGGTCGTTCTTCAGCAGATCATACGGATTCATAATTAGAGTTTCTCCATCACAAAAGTTGAGATGAGTTCCGAAGAACTCATCTCAGGATAAATTGAACTTTCTACTGTCGGCCGCCTTGCTGACCGCCACCGCCTTGGCCGCCGCCACCTTGCTGACCGCCACCACCGCCTTGGCCGCCGCCGCCTTGCTGACCGCCACCACCGCCTTGGCCGCCGCCGCCTTGCTGACCGCCACCACCACCTTGACCGCCGCCGTCCTCACCACCACCTTGATGATCTTTACGTTCGTCTGCCATATCGTTCCTCCTGTTTTGATCGAACCGAATCGAAAAGGGGCTTAATAGTCCATCGCTCAAAAATCAATCAGGGTCCCGAATTGTCTTGCCTTCTTTTGGGACAGATTTATGAGAGATACGGCTATCTGGCAAAGATGATGCCATGTCCAAGAATGCGGTAGCATTCTGCGCAGAAGAGAATGGGGAAGGAGCGAACGTATGACTCGAAAACGCAAACGAAAAAAACATTCAGTCAAAGCCAACCCGCACCTTATGGAACTGACGCGGGCGGACTCGTCTTTGGATTTGGCCATCTATGCCGAGCAGGAAGAGATTTAGCATAATGACTATCTGCCCGAGTTCTCGGATTCATTTGTGGATTGAACAGATGCTGTGATATTTCACGCACCTAGCGTGTGATTCACATGAGACTTCTCCGCAAAAGCTCGCTTTCCCTGATCGCGATCCTACTCGTCGCGCTTGCGGCGCATTCACAGCAGGATCGGCAGCTCACGCAAGGCCCTGCAAATCCCTCTACGCCTCAAGCAAACAGACGCATCGCGCTAGTCATTGGCAATGGCTCTTACGCCAACGCGCCGCCGTTGAAGAATCCGACGAACGATGCGAATGACATGGCCGATGCGCTGGCTAAGTTGGGGTTCAACGTCGCGCGCGGCATCGACCTCAATCAGCGGCAGATGAAAGCGATGATTCGCGAGTTTGGTCAGAAGCTGAAGAGCGGCGGTCAGGGGTTGTTCTATTTCGCCGGTCACGGCGTGCAGTTGCGCGGGCGTAACTACCTAATTCCGGTTGACGCGAGCATTCAGAGCGAAACCGACGTCGAGGATCAGGGTGTGGACGCGAACCTGATCATGGGCTTGATGGACGAGGCCGGCAATGCTTTGAACGTGGTGATTCTGGACGCGTGCCGCAACAATCCTTTCTCGCGCAGCTTTCGTTCTGTCTCGAGCGGCCTGGCGCAGATGGACGCGCCGAGCGGGACTTTGATTGCGTATGCGACTGCGCCCGGTTCAGTCGCGAGCGATGGCAGCGTCCGCAACGGGCTCTATACGCAAGAGCTTTTGAAGAACATGGCCGTGCCCGGCCTGAGCATTGAAGAAGTTTTCAAGCGTGTACGCGTCGCTGTGCGAAGTGCAACCGGAGGCAAACAGACGCCTTGGAAGTCTTCGTCTTTGACGGGCGACTTTTATTTCAGCGGCGCGAAGTCAATAGCGAACGCAATCGAAACGAAACCACCGGCAATTAAAGCACCTACGGCTCAGTGCTTTACGAATGACCCGAACGTTGGCTCAATCGATCGGCAGGCTTATTACAACTGGGCGACGACCCGAGACACGAAAACTTTGGAAGCGCATCTGAAGGACAAGATTGCGCTGTTGTTCGATTGTCCTTCGATGGATGCTGAACGTCTCTCCATTGCGTTCGGTGCGATTTCCGTTCTCGTTGCGCGGTACGTTCCCGACGCAAACTGTTTTGGCGGCGATGCGGGCGTGGTGGCAACCGATCAGGCGGGCCATAAGAGTTGGGGACTCAGCAAGGGCGCGGCGGGCATGCGCGACAATCTCCAGTGGAAGACAGTGACCGCGTTGAATTGTCTCAGTCGCGCGCAGCAAGCCGCATTCTATGCAGATGTTTCGGTCGCAGTGGCGAGCGCGCCTTAGGAATCATTCCATCCATTCTTTTGCGGCATTTTCACGCCGGTATCAATTTTAGAGAGTCACTACTTTGCGCCGAGTGTTAGCACCCAATTAACTTAAGCCTAATAGCGCATTTATCCTGCACCTCCCTCACTGAATCAATTGCAAAGAGCTTTGGAAACGGCGCGGATCCGTCACTGGAAGGATGGCACCTTGATTGCCATCAGAAGGCGGTGGGCAGTGAGCAGTGTGCGGTGGCCGTAGTAAGGGGGAGAAGACTCATGCAAATGGAACTTACGATCGAGAACGAAAGCAGAGCCGAAACCAACACCGAAGGCGACCCCAAAATCACGACCAAAGCTTTTCGTGATGCTCAGCGAGAGCAGACAAGTATTTTGGCGCCGCTTGAGAGGGCCGCGCTTTATGGATTCGCGCGACGGATGCCGGCGTGGGTAAATTCTGATCACCTCTCGATTTTAGGACTCATCGGTATGATCGGCGCCGGCGCGTGCTACGCGTTGAGTAAGCGCAATCCGCTGATGCTGCACCTCGTGAATGTCTTCATCTTTCTCAACTGGTTTGGCGACAGCCTGGATGGAACCTTGGCGCGTTACCGCGATCGACAGCGGCCGCGATATGGATTTTACGTGGACCACATCATCGACACGTACGGCATTTTGTTTCTGCTGCTTGGCATGGCCCTCTCAGGGTATATGAGCCAGCGCGTTGCCGGGGTCCTGCTGATCTCTTATTTCATGCTGGCCATTAATTCTTATCTGGCAGCGTACTCGGTCGGCATATTCAAAATCTCGCAATGGAAGTTGGGCCCGACTGAACTGCGTCTGCTGCTGATGATTGGCAATGTGTTTCTGTTCTATCGGCCGCGCGTATATCACCACCGTTATCTGCTCTTTGATGTCGGCGGTGTGATCGCCTCGTTCGGCATGTCGCTGATGCTGGTCGTCCTATCCATCCAGCACACGCATACGCTCTACAAATTGGAGCGTTTGCCCCGGCGGTGAAACCGGACTACTGGTCGCGGATCAACGTTCGATGATTCACTTCATCAGATTCAATGTGGTTGGCATCCTCGGGTTTGCACTGCAAACCGGCGCGCTCTTTCTCTTAACGCGCGGTCCGCATCCGATGGGCTACCTCGTTGCAACCGTTGTCGCAGTCGAATTAGCTGTGCTGAATAATTTTGTCTGGCATCAACGTTGGACGTGGAAGGACCGGCCGCCGGCAAGCAGAGGCGAGACGATGCGCCGCTTGATGAAATTCAATATTACGAATGGCGCTGTTTCGATCACCGGCAACCTGGTTTTCATGAGCCTTCTGGTCGGACGCCTCGGCTTGCCGATCGCCGGCGCCAACGTTTTGAGTGTTGGGGCTTGCTCAATCTGCAATTTCTTTCTTGCTGACCGGGTTGCGTTTTATGTGGAGGCGGTAAGGAGTGAGCGGCAAAGTTAAGCAAAGCTCATAGAATATTTACTGCGCGCGC
>JAJPKD010000047.1 GCA_021323895.1 Acidobacteriota bacterium
CTTCTCGGCCATCGCGGTGGTCTTGCCTTTTCGTCGAATGCCGGCCGTGTCGATTAAGCGAAAAGTTTGTTCGGGAGTTTCCAGTAAGGTATCGACCGAATCGCGAGTCGGCCCGGCCACCGGCGAGACGATCGCGCGCTCTTCACCAAGCAGTCGATTCAACAGGGACGATTTCCCTACGTTCGGGCGACCGACAATGGCAAGACGGATCTCACGTGGCGCAAATTGGTAATTTGCGTTATCCCCTGTTTCACGAGGCGACGCAGGTTGCCAACTTGCGCTACTCACCAGCACATCCAGCATCTCGCCGATGCCATTGCCGTGCTCCGCGGAAATCGGAAACACATCATCGAACCCAAATTCAAAAAACTCGCCCGCGTCGCTTTCCCAATTCACCGCATCAGCTTTGTTCGCCGCAACCAAGACTCGCTTCCCGGTTCCGCGCAACAATCGCGCCAACTCTTCATCGAGCGGCGTGACGCCTTTACGCGCGTCCACAACCCAAATCAGAGTCTGCGCCTCATCGATGGCAAAGCCGGCTTGCTTCAGAATGTTTGCGGGAATGATCGCTTCGTCGTCAGGCACGATGCCGCCGGTATCGACGAGCGCGAATTTCACGTCATTCCACTCTGACTCGCCGTAGATGCGATCGCGCGTGATGCCGGGCTCGTCACCGACGATCGAGCGGCGCTCGCCAATCAACCGATTGAACAGTGTCGATTTGCCGACGTTGGGCCGGCCAACGATCGCCACTATTGGTAACTCGCTTTGTTTGAGTCTGACCATCTATAAGAGGCTTGATGATACCCGACGCCTCGCGGAATTCGCAGCGCTCGCGATTAGAACCACGCGACCAAATCGGCTAAGATGGCTCGCAGAACGACACAGTTTCGAAAGGGAAATCATGATCGAAGAACGCAAGAACACAACTTTTGAAATTCGCGTTTCAGAAGGAAAGGCCGGTACTAATCCCGAATCGCCGGATTGGGAAGTAGCTGAACTCGAAAACGGTTGCGTCGTGGATAATTCAGACATTTATGACAATCTGACTTATGCCGAAGCCCAGCAGATTGCCGGCATGTGGACCAAGAAAAAAGAAGAAGCCGAGGCTGCGGTTGAATAGATTTCCATTTGCATCCTCTCGCCTCTGCGCGAACATTATTCGTAACCTGAAACAGTCCTTTCGCCGCCAAATTTGATGACTCAACAAGCACCGCCGCTCACCAAAGCCACTGTCGATCCAAATCCAATTCGTCAATTCGAAAAATGGTTTCAGGACTTGCCCGCCGCGGGCGTGAACGAGCAGGACTCGATTTCGATGACGCTCGCGACTGCAACCAAAGATGGATTGCCCTGCGCGCGCATCGTTCTGATGAAGAGCTACGACGATCACGGATTTGTCTTCTATACGAACTACAACAGTCGCAAAGGCGAAGAACTCGCCGACAACCCACGCGCGTGTCTGCTCTTCTACTGGCCGCAGCTTTGGCGACAAGTGCGCATCGAAGGCCCTGTCGAAAAAGTTTCCGCCGAAGAGTCAGAGCAGTATTTTCAATCGCGGCCTCTGGGAAGTAAGACCGGCGCATGGGCCTCAAACCAAAGCCAGCCTATCGCCAGCCGCGACGAATTAGAAAAGCTCTTCGCAGAATTCGATCTGAAGTTTGCCGACAACGTGCCACGCCCGCCGCATTGGGGCGGCTATCGCGTCAAGCCGGAAGTGATCGAGTTTTGGCAGGGCCGCGAAAATCGATTGCACGATCGTTTGCGATATACCGCGCGTGATGGTAGTTGGGTGATCGAGAGGCTAAACCCCTAGCGTCAGTACCGCGAGCGATAGCGAGCGGGTCAAGCACTCCTCAAAAATCACATTGATCCGCTCGCGGTACTGACACCCCTACAACTGCGGATTCGCTGCCACAAAGTTCACCAGCGCCTCCACATAACTCGGGAATGTCGGACATCGAAGACCGTGCGGCTCCAGCAACTCACGCGACTTCGCCGTGTCGTACGTTTGCTCCAGGAAGAAATACGGCACCGCTGAGTGCGGCAGGCCGGTAATCTTTGGAGCGAACGGCAGCATCAGCACCGGGTAAACAATCCCCGCCGGGACCGTCGCCAGCGAATCCCGCCCGCCAATCACTTTCGATATTTGATTGAATAGTTGCTGCGTGGTTAGCGGCGCCGGATCAGCTAATTGAATCGTGGCGCCGATGGCTCGATCTTCGCGCGCCAGAGTCACCATCGAATCGATAACGAAATCAACCGGCACGAGATTCAGGCACACGTCGCGATTGCCGATGTTGAGGAGCGTCAGTCCGCCGGGCCATTTGCGCAGGTAGTGAATCAAGTAATAGACACCGTCGTACTTGGCCGTCTCGCCTGTCCGCGAATCACCGCACACCACCGCCGGCCGATGAATCGTGATCGGCAATTCAGCCTTCAGCGTCTCGACCTCCATCTCGGCCAGATACTTTGTCTCTTCGTAGTGATTGCGGAATCCGGCGTCATGCCGCAGGTCGGTTTCCATGATGATGCCTTCGCGCTTGCCGGCCACATAGCAGGTCGAGACGTAGTGATATCGCCACAGATCATTGATCGACCTGGCAAACTGATTTACGTTGCGCGTGCCGTCAACATTTACGCGCATCGCCAAATCGCGCGTGACCGCCAAATCATAAATCGCCGCCAGATGAAACAGAGTCGTGGTTTCGTTGCGAGCGCGGTCTAGATCGGCAGCGGACATTCCCAAGTTTTCTTCCGTAATGTCTCCGGCGGCGATCGCGAAATTCGCCGGATCCGCTCCAGTGGCCGCGGCGATGCGCGCAATGTCCGAACGGGCGCGCGGAAGCAGCGACGGCTGCACGAGCAGAATGAAGCGGGCATTTAGTTTCGCCAGATGTTTTACCAGCCGCTCAGCGATGAAGCCGGGAAAGCCGGTTATGAAAACAGTCTGATCTGAAAATGGCATCGACAGTCCCTGATTTCCGCAATGAAGTTAGCGTCAGTATAATCCAGCCGTTTTTTGATACCGAGTAACACGGGCCTTTAGCCCGGGAAGTCACGCATAAGATGCGCGCGCCACACTAATCGCAGCAACAAAAATAACAACATGAACTTTTCACGACTGTATCGCTACCGCCACACGTTATTTCTCGCGGTTACTCTGCTCGTCGCGAGCGCCGCGCCCCATCTACGGACCAGCGCCCAGGAACAACGCGATTGTCCCGTTCGCGTGACTCTGTTGCAGGTCAACGACGTCTATCAGTTCGCGCCGGTTGATGGCGGCAAGCGCGGCGGGCTGGGACGTCTGCTGACGCTACGCAAACAGGTTATGGCTGAATCGCCAAACGCGATTTTCCTGCTGGCCGGCGACACGATTTCGCCCTCGATCGAATCAAACACTTACAAAGGCGCGCAGATGATCGAAGCCTGGAATCTGATTGGACTGGATTACGCTACGTTCGGGAATCACGAATTCGATTTTGGTCCGGATGTTCTAAGGCAACGAATGGCTGAATCGAAATTCAAATGGCTCGCCGCGAATGTTGTCGATAAGCAGACTGGAAAACTGTTCGGGGCCACGCCGGAGTTCATCATTCGCGAATTCGATGGCGTGAAGATCGGCATCTTTGGCATCGTCCTGCAGGAAACGCTGAAGACTTCGCGGCCCGGTCCAAACGTCGAGATCGGCGATCCCTGTGCAGCGGCAAACCGCGTCGTTCCGAAGATTCATGCGGCGGGCGCGAAAGTGATCGTGGCGCTGACGCATCTCGCGATGAATGACGATAAGCAACTCGCGCGCTGTTCGGGCGTCGATGTAATCATCGGCGGCCACGAACACACGCTGCTGGAATCGCTGGCCGGACACGCACCAATTTTCAAGATGACCGCAGACGCGCGCGAACTTGGCCGCATCGATCTCAATATTTCGAAATCGACGGGCAAGCTCGAAAGCATCGACTGGCAAGTTATCCCCGTCACCGATGAAGTGAAAGAAGATGCGGCCTTCGCGCCGCTCAATGAAAAATATGGACCGCTGCTGAAGAGTCTCGAGCAAGCTGTCGGGCGTACCGACGTCGAACTGAACATCAAGAGCGCCGACGTGCGCACGCGCGAAACGAACATGGCAGATTTCATCGCCGATGCGTATCGCCACGCGACCGGAGCCGACGTGGCGTTGGTAAACGGCGGATCGATCCGCGCCGATACGACGATCGAACCAGGCGTGATGACGAAACGCGACGTGCTCTCGATGCTGCCTTTCAACAATAAGCGGGTGAAGCTTCAGATCAGCGGCGCAGTGTTGCGTTCGGTGCTGGAATACGGCGTCGCCAGTATCGGCGTGGAAGAACAGCCGGGACGATTCCCGCAGGTTTCCGGAGTTCGCTTCTCGTACAACGCGAGTCGCAAACCCGGCGCGCGTTTGACTGAGGTGACGGTCAATGGAAAGCCGCTCGACGACAAAGCGATGTACACCCTGACGACCACGAGCTATGTCGCGATTGACGGCGGCGATGGCTATACGATGTTCAAAGGCGCGAAGCAAATCATCACGCCCGAGCAAGGGCCGTCGGAGTCGGATGTTCTGCAAAAGGCGATTTCGTCCGTGTCCGCAATCGCTCCGAAGGTGGAAGGGCGAATCACACGAATTGATAAGGGCAAGGATTCAGGTTCGTGTCCGTGATAAAGGTATTGAACGGCTTGCGATAGCAAGCGGGTTAGAGGTGCAACATGAGAAACTTCACGCTTCTATGCTTGGGTGTTGTCGCATTCGCAATAGGCATTCACGCTCAATCCGGGATCGATCGCGATCTACTCAATGAAATCAACAAGATCAAAGCCATCGATAATCATGCGCATCCGGTGAAATACGTGGCGCAAGGCGAAGCGACAGACACCGAATTCGACGCGTTGCCGCTGGATGTCATCACGCCGTTTCCGCTGCCCGTGCGACTGGCGCCTAATAATCCGGAATTCATTCGCGCCTGGCATGATCTCTATCGCTATTCGCACAACGATATGAGCGAAGCGCACCTGCGCGAGCTGATGGCCGCCAAACAGAATGTGCTGCAGCAGAATGGCGATCGCACGCCGGCTTGGATCTTGGATCAACTCAATATCGAGACAATGTTCGCGAATCGCGTCGCGATGGGCCGCGGCCTAACGTCGCCGCGATTTGTCTGGGTTCCGTTTGACGATGCGCTGATCTTTCCGCTCAACAACGAAGCGGCGAAGCGTTTCAATCAGGATTACAAGGGTTTCTATCCTGCCGAAGAGAGACTCTTGAAGCGATATCTTTCGGATTTGAATGTGCGCGCGTTGCCGCTATCGCTCGACGCGTATCTCAAGCAAGTCGTGACGCCGACGCTGGAGCGTCAGAAGAAAAACGGCGCAGTCGCGATCAAGTACGAAGCCGCCTATCTTCGCAAACTTGATTTTGACGATCCGAATGAAACGGTCGCGCGCGCGACTTACGCGCGGTTTGTGCGCGGCGGCGAACCTCCAGCACGCGATTACAAAGCGCTTCAGGATTTTCTTTTCTTCTACATCGCGCGTGAAGCCGGGCGGCTCGGGCTCGCGGTGCACATCCATTGCATTGAAGGCGCGGGCGGATTCTACCGACAGAGCGGCAGCAATCCTCTTTTGCTCGAAACCGCTTTCAACGACGCGACTCTGCGCAAGACGAACTTCGTGGTTGTTCACGGTGGCTATCCGTTCACAAAGGAAATGGGCTCGCTGATGAGCAAGCCGAACGTCTATGCAGATTTTTCCGCGCAGAGCTTCTTCACTTATCCGCGCGAGCTGAGCGAGACGCTGCGCAACTGGATGGAGTTCTATCCCGACAAGATCCTTTTCGGCACGGACGCGTTTTCATTTGGGCCGGAAGTTGATTGGGGCGAAGTGGCGTGGCTTTCAAACACGACGTCGCGACAAGCTCTCGCACTCGCGCTAACCGGAATGATGAATGATGGTGAGATTGATCGCGCGCGCGCGCTGGAACTTGCGCGGATGGTGCTACATGACAATGCGGCAAAACTTTATGGAATGAAATAGTCGCGAGTCATGAGTCGAGAGTCATGAGTTACGCTATGGACTCGCTGACTCGTGACTCTCGACTTTTTTATCTTATTTCCACTTCCACCGGCGTACGATCATGCGACTCGAACCCCACCGGCCAGTTGGAAATGTTGATTCCGTAGAGCCAGTCTGATTCGGGCGTCACGGCAAATCGAATCTCGACTGGCAGCCCACGCGCGGCGCGCAGACGCGGGCCCCACGAATCAATCTTCCATTCCTGAATCAAAGGCGCTTTCGGATCTTCCCACGGAATCAAACGCGAGCCGCAGTCTGTTCCATTCACAAACAAAGTTACGCGCGTGCGAATCCAATCGGTTTTCCCGTCAGTAGGCAGCACCGGTTGAATGTGCGCGCGCACCACGATCGCTCCCACCTTGCGTCGATCTTTCCGCCCCGGCACGACATATTCAAAGAACCCTGCGCCTGCGCCCCAAATGTATCCATCGCCGCCGCCGAGCTTTTCAAAGCGGCCACGCACGACCGCGTTCGGACTGAAACGATAAAGAATCGTTCCATCGTTTTGAAAGATTGTCTGTGGCGGAAGACCCGGCTCGCTCGACCGATCAAAAGCGAACTGTCGCGGAATCAGATTCTTGCCGTCATCGGTCAACGTCGGAGGCGGCGATGCGTTGACCAATGAAGCAAACAAGTTCGATGCGCCGGCGACCTCAGACAGCAACGCCGCGTCACGGAGAGATGAATACGTCACGCCATAGCCGCGATTGGGATCGGGCGTGATGATCCAAAACATTGCTCCGGCGGCGCCTTGCCGGGCGGCATGATCGAAGTAAGCCCGATACCAATCGATCTGTGTAAATCCATTGTAGCCCTCCGGGCCCATGCCAAATTCCCCAAGCACCAAAGGCTTCTTGATCGAATAAGCAGCCGCGACGCGATTCGCAATGAACTCGCCTAAAGCTGTAGGCGAGTCGACAAAGCTGTCGTGATCGTCACGGGGATAATTGTGGACATCGCAATAGTCGATGCTGGGCAACGCGTGATCCGCGATCCACTCGCGACGCTCGGCGGAAGAGCGATAACCCCAATCGCCCGGGGCGATCAAGTGATCCGGATCGAGCGACTTCAAGTAATCGCTCATCTCTTTGATCCACGCGCGGCGCTCCGCCCAACGCCCGGTCAGGCACTGGGCTTCGTTCATCAACTCGTAACCAAAGATCGCCGGATCGTCTCGATATAAAGTTCCGGTAACTGAATTGCGGCGCGTCGCGATTTTTGCCAGGTGCTCGCGATAGAGCTGGCGCGCAGTACCATTCGTGTAGAACTGCATCGCGCGTTCGAGGTTGATGCCGAACGGTTGCTTGTCGTCGTCAGCCCCGTTGATTCCGGCCCATCGCAAGTATTGCGTTACGCCGCCGGTGTCGCGCCACCAGTTCGCCAGACAAAGCTGCACGCGCAGATTGTTGCGCGCGGCTTCGGCGAGAATCTGATCCAGGAAAACAAACTCGCCTTCGTTCCATTCGTTGGGTTTGTTTCTGAATGAATGGGTGCGCGGCCAGTCTTTGAAGTCAGCGATCGGCTTTACATCGTTCGGGCCGCCTTCTCCCGAAGCCCAGACGCGCACAACTTTGATTCCTGCACGCGCCGCTTGCCGCAAGGTCTCAGGCATCTTCGCGCGATCGTCGTCGCGATACATCACCGAGACATTTGCGCCGACGAACCGAAACGGACGGCTATCGATCACGAAGCGACGACTTTCACTTTGCACGAATCCGGGCCGAGCGCGGCGAGCGTGGCCGCGCCAACTGGCAATCACAAACAAAAGTGCCGCGCCCGCAATCAATGCCAGCGCGGCTACGAACAATTTGTGTCTCTGCATCGCTTTCAGGTACGCAGGCCTTGATGCATGCCGGAGGCGTGCGTACCCACCTAACGCGGATTCGTCAGTCGTACAAACCCCATGATTGCGCAAAACGCCCCCAACACCACAAAGACATTGAAGAATGCGCCAAAGCCCAAAACTGAATCGAAATCATTTTGCTGCGCACCCATCACGGCAATAAATCCCAAAAGGATAAACTGAATGTGATAGATGAGGAGGCAAACCGCGGCAAAACTGAACCAACGCGTCGAAGCGCCGAAAGCCCGCGCGCGCGCAAAGCCGAGTACCGACGCGATTAACCACCCAAGTCCGCCAAGAACCAACGAGCCAATGAGCACCGCGGCAAAATAACCTGGTTGCTTAGCGGTTACTCCGGTCTGCATCAACAATAAAGTCGCGAGCGACACCATTTGTTGGGCTACTCCTTAAGAATTTTCAGTAGAGCGAAGAAAACGAATTACGGACTTACGGAAAACAAAAACGCCATCTGCGCAAGGGCGAATGCCGCAGGCGCAAACGGAGTCGCTCGATCAAATTTTGAACGCCGGCTTCAGACAAAAATAGTCGTGCCGGGATAAACACTCTCTCGTTACAGCAGGTCCGTCGCAAGCCCCGACCCGTACTTGTGTCGAGCAGTTGCAAATCATTCTACTGGGTGATGTGAATCTCCTCTTCCTTGTTCACGTGGCGCAAGAACAACATCAGCGCGCAAATGCAAAAGACGATCGCCAAAACGACGGCGATTATGCCGTCCCACATCCAGTGTCCGTTTTGGCCGATGAACCGGAAGAAGAACACGTAAATCGCACCACCTACTGAGGCCAGACCTACAATTGACAGAAGGAAGTCAACCATACAAACCTCCGGCTTTCGTTAAGCACTTCGCATGAAGGTTACAAATAAAGCCATCCGACATCCCGGCGAGTATGAAAAGTCTGTTTTGGACGGCTGCATGTTAACGCCGAGAGAGGATTAAGGCAAGCTTTTCAAGCGAGTTATCCGGCCGCGTCTGACCGAATCATTCAATCGACAAGGCGCCGACCAGATACACAAATTCACCGTTGGTTGACTGGAGCACGAGGCTGTAATCGCCGGCCGGAGTTTCGCGCGCTACCGAGATTTCAAAACTTATCACCGGGTACGGCGCGTCGAATTCTTCACTGGTGACCGTGCTGGCATCGACCTGAATGAATGGAGATGAAGACGAGATTCCCGTCGCGGCCAGTTCCTCAAAGCCTTCACCAGCCACGTATATCGTGAAAGTCTTCCCCGCCTTCAGCGGCAATGCGACAGTTGATAACTCTCCGTTCATGCCGATTAGCCGCGGTTTGATCGCCGGGGCCGGAGTGGTCGAAACGAAAAATCCCAGCGAGGTAGCTGCGTCGGCGCTAACTGCAATCGTTTGCGATGGCGATCGTGAGGCCATGCGGCTGCGGAACGTCGGGCTTGTGTCGAACAATCCTGAGTACAATCCATTCGCAGTCGCAATCTCGTCAGCTTCGATCGGGCCGTCGAGACTCTGACCGATAATCCGATAATTTCCTGGATCGAGCGCATCGATTCGATAGTCGCCGGACGGCAATGTCACGTTGCCGGCGATAACTCTTCCCGTTACTGCGTCTTCGGCGCATACGTGGCCGCCGAAAACTCTCTGCGATTGACCACCGACGGAATTTGCAACCAGGCGACCGAAGATCGAACCGGTGCCTGCTCGCGATCCATACAACGCGCGCGCACCGGTGATGTCATCTTCCGACAAAGTCCGTTGGGTGAAGGCCGGCAAACCAAACAGACCATTCATGGCCTGTCGCGGCTGCATTGTCGCGCCCAAAATCGCCGAATGCTCGAGTCCCAGAAGATGTCCGACTTCGTGCGTAAAGGTCGATTCGAGATCGTAAGTTCCCGGCGTGCCGTCACTGGAGAAGCTCACGTTAGGATTCAAAGCGATGTCGGCTTCCGTGATCGCTCCGCCCGCATCATAGAAGACGCGCGTGCGTCCCGGATTCTCGTACGAGCCAAACGCGGATGCGTTGTCGCTGGATACAGTGATCAGATTAATCCGGTCGCCGTTGTGGGCCGGACTAATCGTTTGCACGGAAGAAGTCGTCTCAAAGAATTGAATGTCGGCGACTGCGGCCCAATGTTGCAGCGCGCGATGCGCGGCGCCGATAACGTCGCTTCGTTCCTTTATGTTTGACGGAGGCGAATTAAGCGACGTCGAGAACGCCACCATGATTGGCTTGGTCAGCCAGCGACGGGCGAAGATTCCCGCGCCGTCACGATATTGAAGCGTGTACGCGCGAACGGGGAGCGTGGCTCCTAAAAAAGCGAGCAGAGCAAGGATGGCGCTGATCCGTCTGGCGGTCATTCGCGGCGATCCGATAGCCTGTCTGTTACTTGACGCGAAGGCTTGCGTCAGGAGGCGATAATCTTAGCACGCCGGGGTCAATTAATCGTTGCGTTTTCCAGCACGGGTTAGAAGTACCAACTTCAGTTGGGCCTTTTCGTTCAAGGACCCGACTGAAGTCGGTACTCTGAACCGTGGAAACAAGACTCGCGCCTGACGATGCGGTATATTTGTTGGCCGCAAAAGCCAGCGCCAGATGAATTTGGCCGCATCAAAGGGATTCACGAAGCAAGCCTTTTTTGTTTTCTGCCACATGAAACCGCGACGTTCCATCACGAAACCCCTGGCCGTCAGTTGTCTGCTGTTACTGATGTTACTGGGCGCGGTTTTGTTGCCGCCCCGATCAAAGGCCACGCGGCAAACTTCACTTCCTCAAGAGAGCGCCGCGAGTGAAAAGCGCAAACGCCCCGAATTCGTTCCCGGAGAAGTTCTCGTCCGCTTCAAGCCCAATCGCGCGATCGAAGGGCAATTTGTGTTGGACGGCTCGAATGCTGCTGCTTCACAAACAGGTTCGAAGATGATCGCGCAAGCGGTCGAGCAAATTCCCATCACGATTGATCGATTCGAAGGATCGAATCTTGTCGATGGACTGCGCATCGCTCACACGCCGCCGGCTGAAACCTGGCCGGCGATTGACGCGCTGAAGGCTCGCGACGACGTTGTGTACGCCGAACCAAATTACCTCCTGCGCGAAGAAAATACGCCGAACGATCCCCTTTTCAATCAGCTCTACGGAATGAATCTGATCGGCGCGCCGCAGGCTTGGGATATCACGCAAGGCAGCCGGAATATCGTGGTCGCGGTTATCGACGAAGGCATCGACATCGCGCATCCCGACTTGCAAGCAAACATCTGGACCAATCCCAGCCCCGGCTCGATTTCCGGCTTCGCCGGCGATCTTCACGGGTATGACTTCATCGGCAACAGCGGAACTATCCCGACCGAAACTCATGCGACGCACGTCGCCGGAACAATCGGAGCTGAGGCCAATAATGGGCAAGGTGTTGCGGGCGTGAATTGGCGTACGAGCATAATGTCGCTTCGCTTCATTTCGCAGGCGACCAATTCAGGCACCGAAGCCGACTCGATCAGAGCTTACAACTATGTGAAGCAGATGCGCGATCTTTGGAACAGCTCGGCTCATGCCAAAGGCGCGGACATCCGCGCGGTGAACGCGAGTTACGGTGGCGGCGGCTATTCGCAAGCTTCAGCCGACGCAATCAACGCGATGGGCCAGTCAGGAATTCTGTTTGTGGCCGCGGCGGGGAATGATGCGGTCAACAGCGATGTCCAGCATCATTATCCATCCGGCTACTCGCTCGCGAATGTGATTTCAGTAGCTGCCACCACCTCGAGTGACACGCTCGCAAGCTTTTCGAATTTCGGCGCTCAAACAGTGATGCTCGGCGCGCCGGGCTCAGGAATTCTCAGCACGACCCCGGGCAACAATTATGCGACCTTGAGCGGCACCTCTATGGCTACGCCGCACGTCACCGGCGCCGCCGCATTGCTTTGTGCGCAAAATCCGAATCTAAACGTCAGCCAATTGCGAGCCTTGTTGTCATTCAACGGCGACTTAGTTCCGGCACTGCAAGGCAAAACCCTCACGGGCCGGCGTTTGAATGTCTTCAAATCGCTTCAGGCGCTGAACGAGGGTGATACGACTCCGCCGGGAACGGTCACGAATCTTCAAGTTGTCTCGCAGAACGGCCGCAGCATCAATCTTTCGTGGACGGCGTCGGGCGATGATGGGGCAACGGGTCAGGCCTCGCTGTACGACGTTAGCTTTATCGATCAATCAACCAGCGCTGTGATTCCCTTAACGAGCGTGGCGCCGGTGCCTTCGGGGACGACGCAGAGCGTGAACGTAAACCTTCCGTATCGACACCTGGCGGGAACAATTCGAATCCGCGAATTTGACAACGTCGGCAACGAAGGCACGCCGGCCTCAATCGGCATCACAGTTCCACTGTTGGCAGCGGATCCCTACACGACGGCGTTGATTTCGCACGTGGATCTGTCCACTGGTGGGAACCACTTGGGGCTCTCTGGCGACGATCGCTATTTCGAAAACTACAACTTGCCGTTTTCGTTTCCGTTCTTCGGGCAAGCCTACAGTCAGGTTACTGTCTCGACGAATGGTAATTTGTATTTCTCTCCTCCGTCTCCGCCGAAACGTAACAATGGCGATGCCGATGATGTGCCAAGTTCGATCGCCGATCTTTCGCTCTACAAAATGATCGCCGGCATGTGGGACGATCTCGATCTGAGCACCAGCCGCCGCGCCGACGCGGACGTTTACACAGTTCTGCCCGATCCGACTCGGATCATTTTCCGCTGGCAAGGGGTGCAGTTTGATACTGGTGATCCAATCAACTTCGAAATCGAATTGAAGAACGACGGCACGATCACGACGCGATACGGAGCGGGCAATACAAACTTGAATCCGGTCGTGGGAATCTCGGGTAGCGAGCCTGATGCTTACGTGATCGATTCGCTGACTTCAGAGACCAGTCCGAAGACCCTGACGAATGCGCAGAGTGCCGTCTTCTCGCCGCGATCGACTTGTACCTTCAATTTGTCTTCGACGAGTCAGAGCTTCGGTGCAAACGGGGGCTCTTCCAGCGTCAGCGTCACCACCAGTTGCGCCTGGACAGCAACCAGCAACGCGCCATGGATCATAATTAACAGCGGCGGCAGCGGGACTGGAAACGGAACGGTGAACTACTCGGCCGCACCCAATCCATTAGCTATCTCGCGTTCAGGCTCGATGACGATTGCCGGACTAACGTTCAACGTCACCGAAGCTCTCGCAACTATTCAATTCAGCGCGCCCGCTTATAACGTCAGCGAAAGCGGCCCGCAAGCGGTGGTCACGGTCACCCGTTTCGGTGACACGTCGGCGCCAATGTCGGTTTCGCTGGCGACCAGCGATGGCGCGGGATCACAACCTTGCAGCGTCATCAACGGTAACGCATCTTCTCGGTGTGATTACGAAAGCGTGGCGACGACTTTGACATTTGGCGCCGGCGAGTCGTCAAAGAATATCGGTATCTCGATCATCGATGACGCCTATCAGGAAGGGAGCGAAACATTCAGCGTAGCTCTGACGAATCCATCAGGCGCAGCGCTGGGAAATCAAGCCACGGCCATAGTCACGATCAACGATAACGATGGTTCGAACGGATCGAATCCGCTGAGCCAGACCGCGTTCTTTGTCCGTCAGCAGTATCTCGATTTCTTGAATCGTGAACCGGACGCCGGCGGGCTGAACTTCTGGATCAATAACATCGACACGTGCGGCAGCGACGTTGGTTGTCGCGAAGTTCGCCGCATCGATACCTCGGCGGCGTTCTTCCTGTCGATTGAATTTCAGCAGACGGGTTATCTCGTCGAGCGTACTTACAAAGCGGCCTATGGCGATGGCACGGGAACATCGAGTACCGGCGGCACTCATAACTTGAGTGTGCCGATCATTCGCTTCAACGAATTTCTCACTGACACGCAGCGGATTGGCCAGGGTGTGATCGTCAATCAAGGCAACTGGCAGGCACAACTCGAAGCAAACAAGGTCGCTTACTTCAATGCGTTGGTTCAGACGACGCGATTCACGAATGCCTTCGCGCCCTCGATGACGCCCGCGGCCTTTGTGGACAAGCTAAACGACAACGCCAAAGATGCTGGCGGCAACAAGCCGCTCTCGACTTCGGAGCGCAATCAACTGGTTACCGATTTGACCAACGGAGCGAAGACCCGCGCCGACGTCCTGCGCGCGGTCGCCGAAGATCAGGATCTGACTAACTCATAATTCCGCCGCGCCTTCGTCCTGATGGAATATTTCGGTTACCTGCGCCGCAATCCTTTCGATCCGCCCGAAGCGACGCTGGACTATGCGGGATATGAGTTCTGGCTCAATAAACTCAACCAATTCAATGGCAATTACATCAACGCCGAGATGGTCAAGGCCTTCCTCTCGTCCGTTGAGTACGGACAAAGATTTGCCCCCTGAGTCAAAGTATTTCGGCCAAATTGCTGGCCAAATCGTCTGATAACTGCGGGCGGAATAATTCATTGACAGCCCGCAAAGGCGGCAGTTAAACTGCGAATTACCTCATAGGTGTCGCAACACCGTCCGGACCAGAGCCGGCCCCACTTCTGGTTTAGTTTCAAACGAGCACCAGGAGATTTTCGATGAAGCTACTCTTTGCCACAATCATTATCGCGATCGCCGGCGCGATTGCGTTGGCCCAGACGCCGACGTTGCAAATCGTCACCGCCGATCCGAACCTGCCCTCGGAACTTTATTACGGCAGCGTGAAGGTCAAGCCGTTGCGCGTGCGCCCCGGCACGAATCCGCCACAGTTCATCACGATCGACGATTCAGATTTTTTCACGCAGCAGAACTACATCGATTTTCTGAATCGCATGCCGGATCAAAGCGGCTTTCAGTTTTGGATGGGTCAGATCACCCAATGCGGAAGCAGTGGGCCTTGCACAGAGGTGCAGCGTATCAGCGTGTCGGCATCGTTCTTTCTGTCGATTGAATTTCAGCAGACAGGGTATCTGGTGGACCGGATGTACACCGCCGCGTTCGGGAACCCACAGGGCACATCGACATTCAACGGGCCGCACCAACTGACTGTGCCCAGGGTTAGATTCAGCCAGTTCATTCCGGACCTGAAGCAAATCGGCAATGGCGTGATCGTCTTGCAACCCGGCTGGGAAACGGTCCTGGAGAACAATAAAGTTTCGTTCAGTCAGAGCTTCGTGCAACGCTCGCAGTTTGTCACAGACTATCCCACGTCGATGTCTCCCAACGCCTTCGTGAGTCAGCTTTTCACTAGAGCAGGTGTCACACCGCAAGCGGCAGTGACCCAAAAAGCAGTCGGCGAATTCGGCAGCGCTTCTAATACGTCGGATGTCGCTGCGCGTGGACGGGCTCTGCGTGACGTAGCCGAAAGCCAGACGGTGACCAACGCCGAGTTCAATCGCGCGTTCGTTTTGATGCAATACTTTGGCTACCTGCGTCGCGACCCCGACAACGGAAATGGCGACACTGACTATACCGGCTACGACTTTTGGTTGACGAAACTGAACCAATTCAACGGCAACTACATCAACGCCGAGATGGTCAAAGCGTTCCTGTCATCAGCCGAATATCGGAATAGGTTCTAATCTATCTCGCGCTTCAATCCTAAAGAGGCCAGCTCGCAAGGGCTGGCCTTTTACTTTTCTACTCGACACCTCGCGAATAGTCTCTTCAACCGCGGCGATGTTAGAGTACCAACTTCAGTTGGGCATTTTGGGAACTAGAGCCCGACTAAAGTCGGTACTCTAGCGCCGCTCAATCTGGTGATGATTTCGAAAGCTATCGGCGATTCCCGAAACACCAAAGACGCCTCGCGCAAACCATCTATTCCCGACGTGTCGATCGTCATTCCGGCGCTTAACGAACAAGAGAATCTCGAACTGCTGCTCCCGCTGATTCATCAAGCGATCGACCACCTGCAACTGTCGAGCGAAGTGATCGTGGTTGACGGCGGCTCGCGCGACGATTCGAAAGCGGTTGCGGAAAGACTTGGCGCGCGCGTGGTCATTCAACAAGAGCGTGGCTATGGCGGCGCTCTGCTGGCAGGATTCGCGGCGGCGTCCGCGCCTTACGTAATCACAATGGACGCTGACCTTTCGCATCCGCCCGAGTTCCTAAAAGATTTTTGGCAATTGCGCGGCCAGGCCGATCTGCTGATTGCGTCGCGTTATGTTCCGGGTGGCCAGGCCGACATGGGCGCGGGCCGGCGCGTGCTCAGCCATATCCTGAATAGAACCTACGCGCTCGTGCTTGGCTTGAAGTTGCGCGACATTTCCAGCGGCTTTCGCATGTACGATCGCAACGTGTTATTGACACTTGATTTGAAGGCGCGAGATTTCGACGCCCTGGAAGAGATACTCGTAAAGATTTATGTGGATGGCGGGCGCGTGCGTGAAGTGCCGTTTCACTATCAGGCGCGCAACGCAGGCGAAACACACGCGAAGCTGATCAAATTCGGCTGGGCCTTCACGAAAACTCTTGCGCGCATGTTCCGCCTGAGATATTCCAGATAAGCCGAATCACTTCTTCGTCAGAAGGCGCTCATAAACCTCATGAGTCAAGCGCGCGGTCTGATCCCAACTGAATTTTGCTGCGCGCTGCACGCCTCGCGTTCTTAATTCATCGCGTTGCCCATTGCTGGTGAGCAATCCGACAATTGCTTGGGCCAAAGACTTTTCATCGAGCGGATCAACCAGTATTGCTGCGTTGTCGAGCACTTCCTGAAGCGCCGGAATTCTTGCGGCAATCACCGGCGCGCCACAAGCCATCGCCTCCAGCGGTGGCAAGCCAAAACCTTCGTAAATCGACGGATAAATGAACGCGCGACAGGATGCGTACAGCGCACGCAAATCCTCGTCTTGCAGGTAACCTGTGAACCGCAACCTATCGGCGACGCCAGACGATGCAATGAAGCGTTCAGTCTCGCTCATCAACCAGCCTTCCCCACCGACGATCACCGTTTGCGGCCGCAACGAAGTCTCGCGAAAAACTTGCTGCAAACTCTTCAACAGCGTCAGCAGGTTCTTACGCGGTTCCAGCGTCCCCACGAACAGGAGAAATTCGCTCTCGATCCGCAGGCGCTTGCGCACGGCGGCAGATTCACTTTCCGGAACTGGCTGAAAGAAATCTCTGGGAGCTTCGTGAATTGCCGTGAGCTTTTCAGGTTTGATTTTCAGATGCTAGCAAACTTCTCGCTTCACTGCCTCGGTCGGCGTGATGATCGCGCGCGCCATTTTTGCGGCCAGCGGCAGGCGCGTGCGCGCGCGACGCACGAGCGGCTGGCGATGCAGCTCGGGATGCAGCAGCGTCGATAGATCGTGAATCGTGAGCACGCTGCGCCGGTTGTTCCACAGTGGCAACTCGTAATTCGTCCCGTGAAACAGATCGAACTTCGCCTTCCTCGCATAGAGCGGCAAACCCACCGACCACCAGTGACCGCGAATCGAAGATGACCTGGCTTTGGTGAAGACGAGATTCGGCAGCTCGTTCTCCGCCGCCAGAGTTCCGGCGAAAGGTTTGGGCGAAACTAACTCGAATTGATCGGCGGGGTAATTGCGGGCGAGCGCCCGCGCGAGTTCCAACGTGTAATGACCGACACCGGTCAAAGATTCAGACAGCGGATAACCGTCAAGTCCTACGCGCATTTAAGTGGCACAGACTTCAGTCTGTGTTCTCCTCGCAGACTAAAGTCTACGCCACTTGGCTACTGTCCAAATCTTTGCCGATATTCGATCGAGGAGAGGAATGCTTTGACCATCTCGGCGTTGATGTAGTTGCCGTTGAATTGGTTCAGCTTGTTCAGCCAGAAGTTGTAGCCGTCCCAGTTTCCATCCGGCGGATCGTTGGGATTGCGCTGGAGGTATCCGAAGTACTCCATCAACACAAAGGCGCGATTGAATTCCTGGTTTC
>JAJPKD010000260.1 GCA_021323895.1 Acidobacteriota bacterium
CGGCCCGGTCTTGGCATCGCGTTCCTGGTTCGCTTTAACTCGATGAGCCAAACCTCCGTTGAGATCCCCCAAAAGCTGTTTTTTAAGATTGGAGAGGTTTGCGAACTCGCCGGCGTTCAAGCTCACGTGCTGCGATATTGGGAGACCGAATTCCCGATGCTGGCGCCGCAGAAGAACCGCGCGGGTCAACGCACGTATCGAAGACGTGACGTCGAGATGGCTTTGCGAATCAAGGAATTGCTTTACGACGAGCAGTACACCATCGCCGGAGCGAAAAAGAAATTGGCAAGCGAACTCAAATCACCGGGACGGGAGAACCATCAATCAGCACAGGCCAAACCCATGCGCAGTTTACAACCTCCTCCGTCACTCGCGGCAAAACTCACCACGTCATCGCCAGTTCCGACTGGAACGGGCAGGACCGAACAGTCAGCTTCATTGAAGAAATTGGCTTCGGAACTGCGCGAGATTCTGGACATCCTGAGCAAGGGTGATGACGAACTCGAGAAGTTGCGTCTTAAGAAAGATTGAACTTTGCAGCGGGTTTGACAAAGCGAATTTTGCGTCCATACTGAAAACGATTTTGACGGGACGTGGCGCAGCCTGGTAGCGCGCACGCTTGGGGTGCGTGAGGTCGCGAGTTCGAATCTCGCCGTCCCGACCATCCAAAACTAAAGGCTTTTCGATCGCTGAATCGGAAAGCCTTTTCCGTTTGCAGAATTTATCGCTACCAATCAGCCGCGAGGTCGTTTCTTCCCCGATGTGTTTGCCGGCTTCGACGTGTTGCTGTTAGCCGTCGTGTTCGTTGGCTTCATCGAAATGTTTGTGACTGGTTGCGGAGTTACTTTGTCGATGAAACCACCGGCCAGCGTCAAGACGCACATTGCGCCATACTCAGGATGGGGACCGCATGAGACGCCGGCAACCTTGTAGCTGTCACTCATGATCCGATTTCGGTGACCGCGACTGGCAAAGCCATCATCTATTAGCCAGGTCAATAGTAGTTCCCGCGCCGATTCGTTCCCGTATCCGAGGTTCTCGCCGATGCCGCCCTGCCAACTTCCGTAGGGCTTCACGCGATCTTCAATCATCGTGCGATCACCGCCAGCGTGTCCCGTCGCGCCGCTCTTGCTCTGATCCTTCACATGCGAAAGCGCGGCGAGACAAAGCCCCTGCGATGTCGATAGCGGACCGAGTGGTTTGGCGGCGCGCAGAAACTTGATCGCGTCCTCAACTGCGCTCCATCCTTCCTGAGTTTCCAACGTGGCCTGGCCCGCGGGACTGTACGCCTTGCCTTTGAACAACGGCTTCAACTTCTCGAGATAGCCGGCGTACTCCTGGGGATTGGCGCGCGCGAGATTGATCTCGTTAAGTAGATCCTGTTCAGCTTTGGAAAGCGTCGGAGCCGGCGCCTTGGTCGTTTGCGAGTGCGAATTCTGATGGCTGTAGCAAATCGCAAGCGCCAGCACGCAAGAAACTGCGGAGAGGGTGATTAATCTGGGCTTCATTAGAGATTCCCTTCGTTGAAGGCTGTAACGTTGCCGGACGAGCAACTCGGGTCGGGGAATGACAGCCAAAATAATGAAAGGCTAAACATCTGTCAATCAATGGTGGACAGCGAAAGCATAACAGTTTAGCATCAGATTCAGCAGTGCCCCCCAGAGGCCGAAAGCGTATCGTTCTTCATGGCAATTCGGCATCCACCTGATGACAACGTACCGCGAATTGTTCGGCGCACCGGTGTGCCGCCATCGGGTCCGCGTGTCATTCGTTATGACGAGCCCGAACCCAGCTTTCTGCGCCGGCTTCTGCGGCTGCTCTTAAAACCGTATCTGGCTATTCCAGCAGTTGTTGTCGCGGCGCTCGTGATATCCATCCTGGTTTACTACTGGGTAATTTTTTCGGCGCGCATCGACAATCTTCTGAAGGGCGAAGTCTTCACGCGATCGGCGGGCATCTATGCCGCGCCCAAACAAATTCGCGCAGGCCAGAACCTTTCCGAAGATGAGCTGATTGCTTATCTAAGACGTGCCGGCTACGTCGAACGTAACCAGCAAGCGGACGCCGCCCGCGGTCGATACGCGGCAATGGGGGAGACGATCGAAATCGATCCCGGCCCTGACTCAGTCATCGATAATGCTCATCCAATTCAGGCGCTGCGGGTGCAGTTCGCGCGCGGCGGCAAAGCGATCAACTACATCAGTCTCAAAGACGGCAACACGCGGGTTGAGCGCGCGCAACTCGAGCCAGAGCTTATCAGTTCAGTCACCGGCCGCGAGCGCGCCAAACGTCGCGTGATTGGTTTCAACGATGTGCCTGAGAATCTGAGAAATGCGATCGTCGTTACCGAAGATCGGTCCTTCTTCGAGCATCATGGCGTCAATATTCGCGGCATAATTCGCGCGCTGCTGCGGCGATACGACAGCGATCCGAACTCTCCGCTCGCCCGGCAGGGCGGATCGAGTATCACGCAACAGCTCGTCAAGAACCTCTTGCTATCGCCCGAGTACAGCCTGAAGCGAAAGATTGCCGAAGCGTACATGTCGGTCATTCTCGAGACTCGTTTGTCGAAGCAGGAAATTTTCGCGCTCTACTGCAATCAAGTTTATCTCGGGCAGCAGTCGGGTTTTTCCATTAATGGATTCGGCGAGGCGTCGAGCGCTTACTTCAACAAAGACGTCACGAATCTGACTTTGCCGGAATCTGCTTTCCTCGCCGGCATCATTCGCAGTCCCAATCGATACAATCCGTTTCATGATCCAGACACTGCGCGTGCGCGTCGCAATCAGGTGCTCGAGTCGATGGCGGAAACCGGAACCATCAGTGACGACCAGGCGAAGCAAGCCGAAGCTACTGACCTAAAGCTGGCGCCGGCGAAAGGGCGCATCGATATTTCCGACGCGCCTTATTTTGCTGATTACGTTCAGAACCAGCTTGGCGATCTCGTAACCGGTGAAGGCGCGGATCACCTGCGCATTTACACCTCGGTCGATATGGATTTGCAGCGCGCGGCTTATGCGGCAGTTACGAAACAACTCACGGCCCTGGATAAAATCGAAGCGAAGCGCAAGCCGGAAGGAACGGTGCAAGCCGCGCTCGTCGCGATGAACGCGCATACCGGCGAGATCGTCGCAATGGTAGGCGGGCGCGATTACACCAAGAGCCAATTGAATCGCGCGGAAGCATTGCGTCAGCCCGGATCGGTCTTCAAGCCTTTCGTTTACGCAACGGCGCTCAACACCGCCTACGATCCGATACCTCGTGTGATTACGCCGGCAACGACATTCAAAGACGAGCCGAAAACTTTCACTTACGACAACCAGGAATATTCGCCGGGCAATATGGGCGACAAGTATTCAATGCAGCCGGTCACGCTGCGCGATGCGATGGTCCATAGCCTGAACGTCGTTACCGTTGATGTGGCGATGGAAGTTTCGATCGGGCGCGTAATGAATCTGGCCGCGAAGGCCGGACTGCCACGCGTGCCGCACGCGTATCCGGCGATGGCTTTGGGAACCTCTGAAGCCACGCCTCTGCAAATGGCGTCTGCGTACACGGCTTTCGCGGCCAACGGAACGCGCACGACACCGATCGCGATCACGCGCGTGACTACCGGCAGCGGCACAACCATCGCGCAGCCAAACGCGCAGAAGAACGAAGTCTTACGTCCAGAGGTTGCTTACGTGATGACTTCGTTCATGAAGGATGTGGTGAACCGCGGCACCGCCGCGCCGATTCGCGCGCGCGGGTTCAAATTCAATGTTGCGGGTAAGACCGGAACGTCGCGCGATGGATGGTTCGCCGGTTTTACGCCCGACTTGGTTTGCGTGGTGTGGGTTGGCTTCGATGATGGATCGCAATTGGGATTAACTGGCGCCGCTTCCGCGCTGCCGATTTGGGCCGACTTCATGAGCGCGGCCCTCACGACGCATCCGGAATGGCAGGGTGATTGGTCCATGCCCGAAGGCATTCAGCAGGTCGACATCGATCCGGCAACGGGCGATGTAGCCAAAGCTGATGCGCCGAACAAGCGATCGGAATTCTTTATCAACGGCACGTCGCCGAGCAATGAGAAAGCTGAAGGGAATGACGATTTCGCCAAGGACGCCAGCGAGGATTCCGAACAGAATTCGCAGACCGAACCGGCGTCGCTGCCGCCGCTTGATTCACCGAAGCCGAAGCCAACTCCAAAGCCGGATGCCAAAACTAAGTCGCGCGACTATTTTGATGGCTACTCGTCTGAGAGACTCCAGGGAACCATCACGCTCGACATCGATCCGACGACAGGATTGATCGCGGTCGATAGTTGTCCCGTGATTCGGACAAAGACCTTCGTGATTGGTCAGGAGCCGAAGAAGTATTGTGGCCCTGAATATCACAACAAGAAGGCGCAACCGACGCCCCCACGTCAGCGCTGACTCGCGAGTCTTACTCAATTCGTAAAACGAAATCAGTCGCGTGCTGTGGCCACCATAATGATTGGCACGATCAGCAGGCCGGCCAAAACTCCGAGAGCGATGAATGAACTCTTCTTTGGGTTAGGCCGCTTTCCGAAAATGTTCTTCTCGCCGTAGCTTCCGTAAAGGCTTTTGATTTCGGCGTACTGAAACTTCACGACCTGCGCGAGATCGACTTCCGCGATCTCGAAACTCGCCGGCTCAATTTTCGAAATCGTGCCGTGATAGTAATCGCCGTTCTTAATCTTCACGGTCAGACGATGTCCGACGCCAAGGTCTTCGATCTTTTCGCGAATGCGCGCTGCGTCCTTGTCGAGAAACGGCGGTGGTGTCTGAGCGATTGTCGCGGTCGTTAGACCGAATACCAGGAGTAAAGCGATGAACAGTCGTTGCAGCATCGGGGTGCCTCCTTCAGAAGGATTTGGCTCAGTCATGGCAACTACTGTGCGCGACAGATTGTTAGTGAAAGCTGCGGCTTGCGAACATGAATGCAAGATTACGCGGACAGGTGGCGTCGATTCTTAGCGATGACTTGATGCATATTTGGTAAGCGCTGAGTTCAGCGTTTCGATCGCGAGAGAGGCTGCATGTTGCTTGCGGGAAGAGAGACCGCCAACCCCCTCGGCTACTTGGGTCTTGGTCAAAGTCATCGCCTCGTCGATGCGCATACCTTCGATCATTCCGGCGATGGCTGAGCCGCAGGCGAGCGTTGGCGGGCAGCCGTAAGCGAGGAAACGCGCGGCCTCGATCCAATCCTCGCGGATGCGGAGACTCAGTCGGAGGCGATCGCCGCAGACGGGATTCGTTTCCTCAACAACCACATCGGCGTCGGCGAGTTCGCCGGCGTTACGAGGATGGGCGAGATGATCTTTGAAGATTTCGGAGTAGGGCATCTTAGTGCGGGGTTTGGAGTGCGGGGTTTGGAGTAAAACGTTGACGAAGGTAACCTGTGAATCCCGCGACTAAGGAGATGGTTTCATCGGCAAGTTTGTTGAGTCTGGCGAAGTCGGCCATGTGGAAGTATCCTCTTACTTAGTTAAGTTGAAACACCAGACTCGGCACTCCGCACTCCGAACTTCAAAGGTGAAATTGCGCGCAGGCTTCCCACGGCTTTCGTCAAAGCCAGTACTGCGTAATCGATATCTTCGTCCGTATTATCTTTACCAAAGCTGAACTGAATCGATCCCCGCGCCAATTCATCGTTACGTCCGAGTGCAAGAACCACGGGTGATGGCTCAAGCGTTCCCGAGGAGCACGCTGAACCGGTCGAGACCGCAACGCCTTGCATGTCGAGATGAATCAGCAGGCCTTCGCCTTCGATGAAGCGAAACGAAATGTTCGACAAGTGCGGCAAGCGGTGTTCGGGATTTCCATTCAAGACGAGATCGCCGATCCGGGTTTTTACTTCCGCTTCAAATCGATCACGGAGACGTTGCGTGTGTGCGTTGCGAGAATCCATCTCGCCTTGGGCCAGCTCAGCCGCGGCGCCAAAGGCAACAACGTTCGCGACCGATTCGGTTCCGGCGCGCCGCTCGCGTTCCTGATGGCCACCGATTTGTTGCGGTATGATGCGAACACCGCGGCGAATGAACAGCGCGCCGATTCCTTTTGGTGCGTAGATTTTGTGTGCGGACAACGTTAGCAGGTCGCAATTCAGCGATTGAACATCGATCGGTAAACGGCCGGCCGCCTGTACCGCGTCGATGTGAAACCAGAGATGACGATGTTCGCGGTCTCTTTCCCCTCGTACAATCTCACCGATTTCCTTTACCGGTTGAACCGTCCCAATCTCGTTGTTCGCCATCATCACGCTGATCAAAATCGTGTCGTCTCTGATCGCCTCGCGTAAATCCTCAACGCGCACAATGCCGTCTTCGTAAACCGGCAGGCGCGTGACGTCCCAACCTCTCTTTTCAAGTTGATCGATGACACCGCGGACAGACGGATGTTCAATCGCCGACGTGATGACATGTTTGCCGTGTGCCTCCGCCGCTTCGCAAATGCCTCGAATTGCAAGGCTATTCGCCTCAGTCCCGCCCGACGTGAAAACGATTTCGTTCGCGCGCGATCCGATCAGAGCGGCGACTTGCCGTCGCGCCTTATCGACGGCAGCGCGCGCCTCTTGCCCGAACATGTGCACGCTCGAGGCGTTCCCAAATTTGTCCGTCAAGTAAGGCAACATCGCCTCGATGACTCGGGCATCGACGGGCGTAGTGGCGCTATGATCGAGATAAACTCTTCGCATTACAACTGATTTTTCCGCGCGTGCATCTGAAAACCGGCTGCCGAAGCAGTTGGTGGCGGATTGCGCTCGGTGTTAGCATTTTGACGCTAGTTAGGCAGAGTCAGCAAGCAAGGCTCTGAAGAACGCGCTCTCCCTTTCGTAATGCCGCGAAACAATAATCGTCGGCAAGAAAGGTTAATGATGAAACCCCTCAGGTCAAGTTTATCGTTTCTTCTCACTTTTGCAGTTCTGTCTATCTCCGTGGCGCACGGATCGGTTCATGCGCAGGATTCGCAGGATCAAAACCAGGCAACCGCAATCATGCGCGGCTATCGCACCGGCTATTCGGACGGTTATCAAGCCGGCGTGAGCGACGTTGCGAAAAACGCGCCGCGCGAATTCCGCAATAAGACTGAGTACGATCACGCCGATCGCGCTTTCAATTCGGCGTGGGGATCAGTCGAGGAATATCGTGATGGATACCGTCAGGGATTCGAAGTCGGCTACAACGCGGGCTATGATCGGAAAGCCTTCGACTCGACGATTCCGGCAGATTTAAGGCCGCGCACGGAAGACTCGACGGTTCAGTATCCCATCGATCAAAACAAAACTCCGGGAAGGACCGATCCGAACAACACACCGAACACAGCGACGACGAACGCATCGATGATTCCTCGCGACACGATCATGCGCGTCGAACTGTTGAATAATCTTTCGACCGACGCGTCGCAGAAAGGCGATCGATTTCAGGCGCGCGTCCTCGAACCAGGCGCTTACAAAGACGCGGTCCTCGATGGACACATTGAACAAGTGAAGCGGCCGGGAAAAGCCAAGGGTAACGCCCAACTGCAACTTTCGTTCGACCAGGTCCGGTTGGCCGACGGGCGCAGTTCAAAGATGAGCGCGCAGGTCATCGAAGTGATTGCCACCGGTAGCAGCGAAGGTGTCGGCAAAGTTGATTCCGAGGGTGGCGTCCAAGGCCAGGATTCGACCAAGAGCGACGTGAAGAAAGTTGGCGGCGCTGCCGGTATCGGCGCGATCATCGGATTGATAGTGGGCGGCGGGAGCGGCGCGGCAATCGGCGCGACGATAGGCGCGGGAGTGGGCACCGCCGGCGTGCTGACGCAAAAGGGAAAAGACATCCGGCTAAATCAGGGACAGCAGTTGCGGATTCGCACAGCAGGCGATGCCGAATTCCAATAATCCGATCATCACTCTCCTCACCGATTTCGGCACGCAGGATTATTTTGTCGGAGCGATGAAAGGAGTGATCCTTTCGATCAATCCGCGCGCGCGGATCGTCGATATCACTCACGAGATTCCTCCCCAGGATATTGAGGCGGCCGCTTTTAATCTCCTCTCCGTTTACAAAGATTTTCCGGCGGGGACAATTCACCTGGGCGTTGTCGATCCGGGTGTTGGCTCAGATCGACTCGCGATTCTTATCGAGTGCGCCACTCAATTCTTTGTTGGTCCCGACAACGGACTTTTCAGTTGGATCTGCCAGCGGGAAGAGAAATACAGCGCACGGCAACTCACGAACAAAGAGTTCCTCCGCGAAGAATCGAGCACAACATTTCACGGTCGTGATGTTTTCGCGCCGGTTGCGGCGCACGTCTCCAGCGGTCGCGCGCCGGAAGAATTTGGCCCGGTGGTCCAAGACATAGTCTCTCTTAAACAACTCGAACCGGACATCAATGGCGATCATATCGAAGGCCGCATCATTCACATCGATCGATACGGAAACTGCATTACCAATCTTTCGCCGAGACACTTTGGTAATCAGCTTGGGGCCGGCGCCAGCCTTACTGTAAATCGGCGGAACGTAGTGGGCTTTCGGGAATTCTTTTCTCAAGCAAAACCGGAAACCGATGAGGGCCTGTTCATGATTCTTGGCAGCGCGGGCTTCGTCGAGATCGCCGCCAAAAATGCCTCGGCAGCTTCGATTCTCAACGCGAGGCGCGGCGAGCGTGTAGCGCTCGCGCTCACGTCGGAATCGAAGGCCGCCGGATGATTTATGGTGGCTTGTCACGTCAATACCGCTCTGCTATCTTCGACTTTAATTTAAGAACACTCTAAGGACGAAAATTAATGGACAAATCTGGAAGTGCTGTGGCCACCGGTTTGCGGGGAGTCGTTGCCGCATCCTCATCAATCGGCGACGTCAACGGCGAAAAGGGCGAGCTGATTTATCAGGGCGTTAATATTCACGATCTCGCGACGAAATCAACGTTTGAAGAAGTCGTGTTCTTGTTGTGGAACGGTCGCTTGCCCAAGCGCGCCGAACTGGATGAGCTGAAGAAAAATCTCGCGGCCGCATATGAACTTCAGTGGCAGGCCATTGAGTTGATCAAGGGCATGTGCTCGCGCGCCCCCAAAGGCACGGACCCAATGGACATGCTGCGCACCGTGATTTCGGCGCTGGCGTTGTTTGACGAAGAGAAGCGCGACCTTTCGCGCGATGCCAGCATCCGAGTTGCGACCCGGTTGACCGCGAGGTTTCCCGCGATCGTCGCGGCCATCGATCGAGCCCGCAACGATCTCGAAATCATTCAACCAAAACCCGAACTCGGCATTGCCACGAATTTTCTCTACATGTTGAAGGGCGAAATGCCCGATGAGTTCGACGCGCATGTTCTGGACGTCGCGTTAATTCTGCAGGCCGATCATGAATTGAACGCTTCGACGTTCACGGCCCGCGTCGTCGCCGGAACATTGGCCGATATGTATAGCTGTGTGACTGCCGCGCTGGGCGCGCTATCCGGACCGCTGCACGGCGGCGCGAACACGGCGATCATGAAAATCCTGCTCGAGATCGGCGATGTCGATCGCGTCGAGGATTACGTCAAGAACGCCTTGTCGAAGAAGAAGAAAATCATGGGCTTCGGTCACGCGGTTTACAAGACCGAAGATCCGCGCGCGACGCATCTACGACGCTTCTCGAAAGAGATGGGCGAGCGCAAGGGCAACACAAAGTGGTACGACATCACGGCGAAGTTGGAAGAGATCATGAAGCGCGAGAAGAATCTGCTGCCCAACGTCGATGCGTACTCAGCTTCGACTTATTACATGATGGAAATTCCGCTCGATCTCTACACGCCGATTTTCGCGGTGAGCCGCATCAGTGGTTGGACGGCGCACATCCTCGAACAGTATGCCGATAACAAATTGATCCGTCCGCGCGCTGAATACGTCGGCCCGCGCAACGTGCCTTATGTGCCGATTGATGAGAGGTAGTCTCCGCGAGTTTTGCTGGTAGCGCAGTTTTCGGCGTTGCATTTTTCGTGCAGCGCGAAGAGGTTTTTGATAGACTTCGGCTCCCGACACAATCCCGACACGTTAGATCCCGACAAGTCTTCGCCCAAAGCTCTGTTGAATTTTTAGTTACGAACCCTGGCTCTGAGCTGGAGGAAATGCGTAAGGCTGCGTGTGCTAGTTTGGTTCGTCTTCACAATCTGAAGAACCGCACCTACCGATCAATATTTTCACAATTCATGAGGTTCTGCCGGGTGTCGGGCTCGGCAGATGGCGGGCAGTTGCTCAGGCCGTCCTGACGATAAGTCGCGACGACTGACACTGCCCGTTTGATCGATTCGGACTCTACTGGTCGTCGGTCACGCGAATAAAGTCCGCGCACGAAGTGCTCAAGCTCACGCCATCGTCGCCTTCGATAATCGATCCAATTGGCGGATGAAACTGCTCGTCGTCTGAACAAGCCGTCACGACGGGCGCGATTGCAGGCACCGGCTCAATGAAAGGCGCGGGTGGTTCTGGTTGTCGCGAGACATGAATGTCGCGATCTTCGTAGCGCAGTCCATGCGGAAATTCCTTGCGCACTTTGTCGGCGATTTCTCCGAGGTCTATGAAGCAGTCTGCGACATCGATCAGCTTGGGCGCCGTGTTCGATCTGAAACCCACGATCTCCACGCGGCAACCTTTGTAAGCCACGGCATTCACGGCGTAAACGAAATCTTCATCGCCAGAAACTAGTACGGCTGTATCATAACGCCCGGCCAGCGAAAGCATATCGACCGCAATCTCGACATCGAGGTTCGCCTTGCGCGTCCCGTCATAAAAGGTCTTCAGCTCCTTCTGCACGACGCGAAAACCGTTGCGTCTCATCCAGAGAAGGAATCCTTGTTGACGCTCAGCGCCGGCATCGACGCCGGTGTAAAAGAAAGCCCGAAACAAACGACCATCGCCCAGCAGCACGCGCAGCAGCTTGTTGTAATCAATATCGATGTTGTGAAATCGCGCCGCGTGAAAAAGATTGTTTCCGTCAATAAAAATCGCCACTTTTCCGCGATGGCCGAACTGCAACGATATGTTGTTGTTCGAATCAAAGTGGTTCACGTTCTTGCTCCAAATAAGATTTTCAATAGGCACGATTAGAATGCTCCGCGGGCGCGTCGAGGTCAAGCGACGACAATTAATTCGTTCGAATCTGTATAATTGTCGATCGGGTGAATTACTCGGGAACTGATTCGTATCGTGTCTGATCAAGAGCCAAAGCCGAAAAGTTTTGCCGCCGCTGAGTTGATTAACTGCGAAGCGTGCGCACGCGCGAATCCGCCGACGCGTGCGGCCTGCCTCTATTGCGGCGCAGCTTTGGTGACCGGCGGCGCACCCGAAGCCCAATATGAGTTCACAGGTAGCGAAAAGCCTGCGGGTTCAGGGACGTACGTTGTGCTCGTGCCCAATGAGAGGAGGCCAGTTGACGATGCTTCCATCGCGCAGTTTGCGGCGATGTTGGAAGTGAAAACTTCAGAAATTGAAAATGCAATCCGCGCGGGCGGCGTCTTGCCGTTAAGACTGTGCGAGAGCCATGCGCGCGCGAAGAGCTTTGCGGATGAAGTTAGCGGGTTGGGGTGCGATGTCGCTACCATCTCCGAGCAGCAGTTGAACGAAGGCTGCTCGTTCAAGAAAGTGCGTGCCTTGCGATGGTCTGATGATTCGGTTACCGCACTCATCGTAACTTCTGGCGAGCATTTCTCCGCCTCATGGAGCGAAGTAATTCTGATCGTCAGTGGACGCTTGATAACCACGCATGATGAAGTTGAAAAAAAGCGAGGCGGCGAGACCAATCCGTCAACTGCCAGTCACGTCTCGTCTGATGAAGCGGTGCTCGACGTGTGGACGAACGCAGACACGGCGCTTCGCATTTTTGTCAACAGCTTCGATTTTTCATGTCTCGGCGCGGCGAAGAGTTTGACCGCTTTCGAGAATGCGAAAGCGCTGACAGATATCTTTCGCGAGCGCGCCGCGAACGTTAAGATCGACACGACGTACGCGCGAACGCGGGGCGTGCTCGGTCATGTCTGGCCGCTCGAACGCGAGATGCGGGCGTCGCAACTGAGGCGCACCGGCGTTGGAAAGCGCGCATTTGCGACCGTGACGACGACCACGAACGAAACGCAGTTCAACCAGTATTCGCGATTGCTGCATCATCTGCGGTGCAGGGAGTTGGCGGAAACACAAGAGGAGTAATCGCTCAAAAGGATCGTCGTCTTTGCGTTCAATTTACGGGGTTAATCCCGTAATCGAATCGCTAAGAAGCGAACGAGTGCCGCGCGAGATCGTCATCGCTGAAGGCGCACGCGATGCTCGGCTGCGCGAATTGATCGAACTGGCCCATGCAAAGCAGGTCACGATCAAGCATGCACCGCGATCTGCATTGGATCGAGAAGCTGGAACGTCGCACCATCAGGGTGTCGTCGCACGGGTCGCGCCAGCGGAATATGCGGATGCCGAAGTTCTGCTTGAGTTAATCACGAAGAATGGTGGCGCGAAAGAACCGTTGGTGTTGCTGTTGGACGGGATTGAAGACCCGCGAAACCTCGGCGCGATTCTGCGGACGGCTGAATGCGCAGGCGTGAACGGCGTGTTCATTCCTGAGCGTCGCGCTGCCGGTTTGAACGAAACTGTGTCGAAAGCATCCGCTGGCGCGGTTGAACATCTGCCCGTGGCGCGAGTCACCAACCTCAACCGTTTGATCGAGCAATTGAAAGAGCGTAACGTTTGGGTCGTCGGCACGTCTGCAGATGCTGCAATCGACTACACCGAATGGGACTGGACGCGACCAGCGGCTGTCGTGCTCGGCGCAGAAGGCGCGGGGCTGCATCGTTTGGTGCGCGAGCGGTGCGATGCTTTGGTGAAGATCCCGGTGCAAGGAAAAATCGAGTCGCTCAATGTTTCAGTCGCCGCGGGAATCATTCTTTACGAGGCTTTGCGGCAGCGTTTGCTGAAGCCTGAAACGCAGAACACTGATGGCCTCTGATTCGTTTAAGACAGTGGCTAGTCGAGGATAATCAAAAGATGTTCTGTCCTAAATGCGCAACTCAAAATGTGGACGGCGCCCATTTCTGTCGTTCTTGCGGCGCAAACATCAGCTTAGTGCCACAGGCTCTGACGGGTCAGATACCCGCGACGCAGCCGCGCGAAGAAGAGTATTACAGTCGTCGTTCGAGTCGCCGGCTGCCCTCGATGGATTACGCGGTGCGCAGCTTGATGAGCGGTATTGCCTTCGCGGTGATCGCCGTCATGGTTTTCAAGTTCAGTCCAGGAAGCGCCAAATGGTGGTTTTGGCTTCTGTTGCCGGCGATGATGTTATTTGGTAGAGGCTTCTCGGAACTCATCCGGGTGAATCGAAAAAAGGAACAGGCACAGACCACTGCTCAACCGCAACTGAACACCGTCCGCTTGCAAGATCTTCCGGCGCCAAAAACCGGGGAGTTGCGCACGCCCGTGCCGAGTGTGACTGAAGGAACAACTCGCCATCTGGCAACTGAAGCGCGCACGCAGCAGCTCGATTCAAACGACAATCAAAATCCTTACTAACAACATGCATGGCTAGAATCTGCGTCCCGGTTTGCGTCTCGCTCGTCAGCGAGCTTGCTGATGCAGTGCGAGCCGCATCTGAAGTGGCGGACATGATCGAATTGCGGCTCGATTATTTGGCTGAGAACGAATTGAGCCACGCCGGTGAAGCAATCGCGAGCGTTCTCCAATCCACTCAAAAACCTGTCGTCTTGACGCTGCGCCCAGCGGAGTACGGTGGACATCGTCCAATGAGCGCAGAAGGCCGTCTCTTCTTCAGGTTGCAAAATCCTTTTCTCCTTCGGCCGGACCACGAAGACCTTTGGGATATGGAAGTGGACCTCGCCCTCCTGCTGCAACAACGCGAGCGTGAAGGCAACGATGTTGAGAGTTGGGGACAGTGCGAGTGGGCCCGCACGATCTGTTCTTATCACGATTTTGTCGGCGTCCCGGCGGACCTCAAGAACATTTATGAGCAAATGGCGAGCACGAGATCACGCGCCCTGAAGATTGCTTTGCAAACGGACGATGCAGTCGATTGCTTGCCGATTTTCAAGCTGCTTGAGCGCGCGCAGGGCGAAGGTCGCGAATTTATTGCGATTGGGATGGGTGAAGCCGGAGCGGTGACTCGCATGCTCGGCCCTTCACGCGGATCGTACTTAACGTTTGCGTCGCTTGATGATGACAAGGGAACAGCGCCGGGACAAATCACAGCCGAAGAACTGCGCAGCCTTTATCGGATTGATCGAATCGATCGACAAACTGAAATCTTCGGCATCATGGGACAGCCGGTTAGCCAATCGATGTCGCCTTACATCCACAATGCGGCGTTCGCGGCGCGCGACTTGAATTCAGTTTACCTCCGCTTCGAAGTTCGTGATGCCAAAGAATTCATGCGGCGAATGGCCCACCCCAAATCACGCGAGTTGGATTGGAACCTGCGCGGACTAAGCGTGACTACGCCTCATAAATCGACGGTGATTGGTTCGCTTGATTGGATCGATCCGGCCGCGCGAGAAATTGGGGCGGTGAATACGATCGTAATTCACGATGATGAACTCCGTGGCTACAACACTGACGCGGCCGGCTTCGTCGCGCCGCTGCTTGAAAGATTCGGATCTCTCAAAGCCTCCCGTTGCGCCGTAGTCGGCGCGGGCGGAGCGGCGCGCGCGGTTCTTTGGGCGCTGCGTGAATCCGGCGCAGATGTCACTCTGTTCGCGCGGAATGCTGAGAAGGCAACTGAGCTTGCGAAGCAGTACGCCGTGCCTTGCGAGTCGTTAACAAATTCAACGTTCGCGGCTTTCGACATCGTCATTAATGCGACGCCGCTCGGTATGCGTGGCGCGCATCAGAATGACAGCGTTGCCACAGCCGAACAGCTTCGCGGGGTGCCGTTCGCTTACGATCTCGTTTACAATCCAATCGAAACGCGATTCATTCGCGAGGCGCGCGACGCTGGTTGTGAGACGCTTAGCGGAGTGGAGATGCTGCTGGCGCAGGCGGTCGAACAATTCAAATTATGGACCGGTCTTGAACCAGATCGAGAGGTCATGCGCGACACCGTGATGCGCGCGCTCGACTGATCGGCAATCGTTAATGACGTCAGATTTTCAACCTTCACTCGATCGATACAGCCGTCAGATTCTGTTTTCCGAAATTGGCGCTGATGGGCAGCGCCGCCTGAGTGAATCGCGCGCTTTAATCATTGGTTGCGGAGCGCTCGGTTCAGCCCAAGCAGAATCGCTTGCGCGCGCCGGTGTCGGTACGCTGCGCTTTGTCGATCGCGACTTTGTCGAGTTCTCCAATCTTCAGCGCCAGACTATGTTCACTGAACAAGATGCAGCTGAGCGCCTTCCGAAAGCAATCGCGTGCGCCAATCATCTCAGTGAAATCAATTCCGATATCGTCGTCGAACCGGAAATCGCTGACGTGAATCATTCAAATATCGAGCGCCTGCTTGAAAATTGCGATGTTGTGATTGACGGCACAGACAATTTCGCGACCCGATACTTAATTAACGATGCGTGCGTCAAGCACAACGTGAATTGGATTTACGGTGCGGCGGTGGGTTCGTATGGCGTGACGATGACGATTCGCCCGAGCGCGACGCCGTGCCTGCGTTGCATTTTTCCGGAAGCGCCGCCCGCCGCCAGCGCGCCTACTTGCGACACAGCCGGCGTGATCATGCCGATCATCAACATCGTGTCCGCAGTGCAGGTCAGCGAAGCGCTGAAACTTTTGACGGGAAAGCTTACGGATTTGCACAACTCGCTAATGCAATTCGATGTTTGGCGAAACGAGTGGCGGAGAATATAATGGGCAAGCCCGTGGACGATTGTTCAACTTGCGTTGCGCGAAAATTTGAAACGCTTGATTCCGAAAAGAACGAATTCGCTGCGGTCTTGTGCGGCCGGCACGCGGTCCAGATTTCGCCATCGCAGCCAGCGCATCTCAATCTCAATTCGCTGAGTCAGCGTCTAGCCGGCGCGGGTGACGTGAAGGGAAACGAATATCTGCTGCGGTTTCGCACCGGGGAATTTGAAATGACGGTTTTTCAGGACGCGCGCTCGATCATTCGCGGCACAGATGATATCGCCGTCGCGCGCTCACTTTACGCAAAATACATCGGTAACTAATTGCTCTTCTTAACTAAGGCCTTCTTATCATGCACAAAATCAAACTGATCGCTCTTCTGTTTGCAGTTCTAATCCTCGCCCCTAACAAGTCTTTCGCCGGCGAACCGATCGTCTGGGAAATCGGCGCGCGCGCGGATCTCTTGAAGGGCGAAGCTCGTGGAGTATCGATTACTGACACGGGTGTGCTGACGCTCGCGCCAAATGTGACGCAGTTATTCAATACGGAGCAAGCGTACGTGTGGTCCACGGCGATCGATTCGTCGGGCAATGTTTACCTGGGCACGGGTCACGACGGAAAACTTTTTCGGGTGGGGGCGGATGGCAAGGGAGCTTTGCTCTTCAAGGCTTCCGAGTTGGACGTGACCGCACTGGCCGTCGCGAGCGATGGCTCGATCTTCGCGGCGACATCTCCTGACGGAAAAGTTTATCGCGTCACATCGAACGGCAACGCGACCGTCTACTTCGATCCGCCGGACAAGTACATTTGGTCGCTGGCGATTTTAAAAGACGGATCGTTGGCCGTTGGTACAGGCGACAACGGTAAGCTCTATAGAG
>JAJPKD010000104.1 GCA_021323895.1 Acidobacteriota bacterium
GCCCACGTTCGACGTGTCCATCTTTCCAAATGTTACGCACAGTCAGGGAGAGAACGATAGGTGTCGCACCTTTCGCTTTCGTCTCGGTGATCATCTTACGCATGTACCAGCCGAACGCATGGACGACCTCGTGTTTCTTCGTTAGCTGATTGTCGATCTCTTGAGTTTCTTCGCCAATTCCCGGAAGCGATCCACGTGCCCGCGTTGCGTCGTTAATCGCTCCCGCATCGTTGTGACCAAACTGAATGAGAACGTAATCGCCCTTTTTCATCTCTCTCAGAACCTTGTCCCAGAGACCTTCCGTAATGAAGGTGCGACTGCTGCGCCCGCCGCGCGCCCGATTGAGAACGTTGACTTTATTCGGATCGAAGTACGCGATGAAGGGATCGCCCCAACCCAGCGCCCCATTTGCATGATTGTTCGCCGTTGAATCGCCTACGACAAAAATGGTTCGGAGCTTTGGATTGACTGCGCGCGGTTCGGAAGTGTTCGTTTGCGAACCCGGATTTTGAACGTGAGCGGCCCGCTCGATTGAGGCGAAGATGATGCAACAGACAACGGCGAACAGCGCCGAATTACGTTTGCTAGTCATATTTCCCTATGGTTTCCGTCGATCGAGAATTGCGAGTATGGATGACTATTGTCAAGCAGCTTCATTTGGTCTATATTGCGCGCAACTCTCCTGTCATAAAAACGAATCAGCCCATGAAAAAGGCAACCAGGATTCTGGTCATAGTTGTGACGAGCGCGCTAAGTGTGTCGACTCTCCAAAGCCAAACACGGCCGCGGCGGGTCGGGCCAGTTCCGAATTCGCGCGCCGAACAATCCAACGAACGACCGATCCAAAGGCCAAGAAATCGAAGTTGGACGCGCATCCTCGGAGCTGCGATTTCAATTGGGGCCGCGAGCGGAGGCTGCACGCCGTCGCGCGACATCATTCGCCGCCGGCCGCGCCTGTAAGTCTCACTCGTCGCGGACACAACGAAAGCCAAGATTGTTAAGCCCGCTATCGGGCGTCGCATGACTGCGTGCGGCCACGCGATAGTTGCTGCAAAAATTTTCCGCGCACATCCATGAGCCGCCTCTGATCCCTCGTTCCTTTCCATCCTTCGGTCCTTTGGGATCGTCGCGCGGAGACACTGCATAATAATTTTCCGCGTACCAGTCTGCGCACCATTCCCAAACGTTGCCGGTCACGTCATAAAGTCCATAAGCGTTCGGCGCAAAACTCTCAACGGGTGCGCGGCTGATAAAACCATCTTCGTCGGTGTTTCGATTCGGAAAACTTCCTTGCCACCAATTCGCGGCAGGCTTTCCATTTGGGCGCAAATCATCGCCCCACGAATATTTCTTCTGCACCAATCCACCGCGCGCGGCACACTCCCATTCTGCTTCGGTCGGCAAACGCTTGCCGGCCCACTTCGCATATGCCGTGGCATCGTTCCATGAAACCTGGCAGACGGGTTCATTTTCAGCCGCTTCTGATGCCGGGCCTTCCGGATGACGCCAGTCTGCACCTTTCGTTTTCTTCCATTCGCCACTCTTCAGATCGAATGCACCGGACCAGCCAAACTTCTCCGCGTCTGTTTTGTAGCCAGTCGCAGCAATAAACTTCGCAAACTCCGCGACAGTTACTTCGTGACGATCGATCCAAAAAGATTTGACGATCACTTCATGGACCGGCGCTTCGTAATCCATGCCGTCATCGGTTCCCATCAGAAACTTGCCGCCTTTGATTAGCACCATGCCGTCGCGCTCTACGCGCGCCTGCTCCGTGGTCGGAGAACTCTTTACTTTGGATTCAGTCGGGACTGGTTTGGTTCGGTGGCACGCCGATAACCAAATAGCCCCCGCCGAACACAAAGTGATGATGCAGACCGCAGTTCTCATTTCAAGAGTGGAAGCATTGTAGTGCTTGTAACCATTCGACAAAAACTCTATAAGTAGCGCACAGACATGAAGCCGTGCCTTATCAAGCTTGCGCTGGTCTTGATTTCCCTTGCGTCGCTGCTGTGCGCTTCTATTCAATCGCCAAATGCGTCAACAACTTCTACGCCAGCTAGACCAAAATACAACGTTCTCTTTTTGATCTCGGACGATCTGCGACCCGAGCTGGGCTGCTACGGCAATACCAGCATCAAGACTCTCAACGTTGATGCGCTCGCGGCGCGCGGCACTCGTTTCGATCGAGCTTACGCGCAGTTTCCACTGTGCAATCCGTCGCGCAGTTCGATGCTCAACGGCCGCTATCCGACGCAGACCGGCGTGATGGACAACAACACTTACTTCCGCGCAAAGCATCCGGACTACATAACGCTGCCACAGTATTTTCAGAAGAACGGTTACGCCACGCTGCGTACCGGCAAGATTTTTCACGGCGGCATCGACGATCAGGTTTCCTGGACTGAAGGCGGCGAGCCCGTCGATCAAAACATCGTCAATCGCCCGCCGAGTCCGGTAGCCACCGGCCAGGGCGCGCGCGAAGTTGGTGACGATCCAGATAACGCGACACAGCCGAATCGGCCCACACGACGTTCGGCTTCAGATCAGATTGTCGTGCTCGATGGCGATGGTGAATCTCACGGCGATTACAAGATCGCGACGCGCGCGATCGATTTCCTCGATCGATATAAAGACAAGCCGTTCTTTCTCGCGGTCGGCTTCAACAAACCGCACAGTCCACCAACTGCGCCGAAGAAATTCTTTGACCTGTACGATCCAGACAAGATTCCGCTCCCCGTAGATTTCAATACTCAACCGCGCGCCCCGGCAGGTTTTCCGGACATCTCGATTCCGCATCGCAACGCGGATCTCTTTATCGGTCGCGACTCATCGCCGGCGGAGGCTCGCGAGATGATTCGCGCCTATTACGCGTCGACGAGTTTCATGGATGCCAGGTGGGACGCGTCCTCGCGGAACTCGATCGATTGAAGCTGCGCGACAACACGATCATCGTGTTTTGGGGCGATCATGGTTATCACCTTGGTGAAAAGGGGAAATGGTCAAAGGCGTATTCGCTTTGGGACGTAGGCCTTCGCGTGCCACTGATCATCGATGTTCCCGGCGCGAAGCCGCAGGCCACTGAGCGGGTTGTCGAGTTGCTCGATCTCTACAAGACTCTCGCGGACCTGTGCGGGCTGCCGCCACCGCAAGGAATCGAGGGGCGCAGCCTGGCGCCGCTGTTGCGCAAACCGAACTTGAACTGGAATTATCCCGCGTTTGCCGTCGTGCAATTTCAGGGGAAATTCGGCGAGTCGGTGCGCACTGAGCATTGGCACTACGTCGAATGGGACGAAGGCCGCGCTGGTTCGATGCTGCTGGATTCAGTCAGCGATCCGCGGGAGTTGAAAAATCTTTCAGACGACGCGAACCGTGCGGCAACCGTGCGAGACATGAAGACGCTGCTTAAGCAACTTCCCAAGTAGCGCCGCATCCTCACCGTGGCGACGCCGGATTGTCACAGAGATGCGGAACAGCGCACGCCGAGCTGCGCGGCTTCACTGGCGCGTTTCGCACAAACGGAAGACGAATGACTTCCGGCGTCTCGACATTCTCGCTGTGCAAAACCTGAATCGGATTGCCGTCTTTGGTCTGCAGTCTCACATTGCGCATCGTCCAATCACGCGCGTAATCGATCGAACCGGCTTCATCGCCTTGCCCCGCGACATTGAGAAAACTCACATTGATGATTGGTTTTTCCGGTAAGCCGGTCGCCGTAAAGACTCGCTTCGCTCTAACAATCTGAACATTCTCGATTCTGATGTTGCGGAATTGGCAGAAGCCTTTTTCAGGTGGTGTAACCGGTGTGTTCATGACGATCCAGTGCGGCGGAATATTCTTCTCGTCTTTGGGAATCGTCGCGTAACTGTAACTTGGGTTCCAGTTCAGCGTGAAGGTGAAAGGTAGCGGCACGCCGTCCATCTTCGTATCGCGAATCAAGACGTCTTCGACAAAACCGCCGCGCGTTTTGGCGGACTTGAAGCGAATACCCTCTTTGGTCATTATGCCGGTGTTCTTGTAGGCCACCACGTGGCGGATGCCGCCGGAAGTTTCGCTGCCGAACGAAACGATGCCGCCACCTCGGCGCGTGATGTTATTGCGGATGACTACATATTCGGTCGGTCGATTGACGCGCAAGCCATCACAGTCACGGCCGGCCTTGAGACAGATATCGTCATCGTTGTTATCGATGTCGCAGTTCTGCACGAGGATGTTGCTCGACGAATCAATATCAACTCCATCAGTGCTGGGGCCGCCGTTTTCTGAAATCCTGATCCCATCAACCGTCACATGATCTGAATAGACAACCTGGACGGTCCAAAAGCCAGAGCGTTTCAAGCTCAGGTTCTCGACGGTAACGTCAGAGGATTTCCAAACCACCATCAGGCGCACTCGTTGAGCATCATAGTCAGACGCCCAACGCAAACCGCGCAGTTCATACTTGACCCGCAAGCTCCAATATCTCTCCCACCTCTTCTCGCCGTGACCGTCGATCGTTCCTTCGCCCGAAATCTTTACGTTCTTCTGATCGTTGACGTTGATTAGCGCTGCCGGCCATTTCATTTCGATCCCGGCGACGCGCGTCGGAAGCAACGGATAGTTAGCATCATCCTGACTCCCAAGCAGCGTCACGTCTTTGTCAATGCGTAGGTTCACATTGCTTTTCAGGAAGAGTGCGCCGGTAACGTAGCTGCCGGGTTTGAAAGTAACTAAGCCGCCTCCGGCTTTGGCGCAATCATTAATCGCTTTTTGAATCGCTTTGGTGGAATTGGTGACGCCATCACCGTCCGCATCGACAACGAACGTGCGAGCTGCCTTAGGCACGTTTCGGGCGCCCACGTCTTTGGTCCATTTGGGCAGATCGCTCGGCACTGACACCAGAGAAGTTTGGGCGACGGCTATTGAACTGACTGTGATACTTGAGATGAAGAAAGCCAGGACGAAACGAATAAGATGATTCAGCATGTGTTAGAAATTCTTTCGAGCAACTCGATCAATTTGAGTATCAGGAATGCCTTTGCAGTTTCGGGTGTTGAAATCTGAAACATTGGTTAGTGCGAACGTCGGAATGTTTTCGCCTCGCTGCGCCGTCACCAGATTGAAGTTCACGCCCGCTACGTCATCCAGGACAAAGGGCGGTCGCATTTCGCTGGTTAGATAACTAATCGTGAGGTTGCTCAGCGAGATTCGGCTGGCGTGACGGATGAAGAAACCGTACGCAGGCAAGTCTCCAAACATCGAAGGCTCCGGATAGTTGGTTTCGCGTTCAGGTGTTTGCACGTCTGTTTGTTCTCGCTTCCCGCCGCGATAAAAGATGCGAATCTTGCTCAGCGCGATGTCTTCGATTTTGTGTTCGGGTATGCCGGCAATGATCGATGCGTAACGCGAATCAGCATTGTAGGCCACGACGTTACTGATGTTCACCCTGCGAAGTTGCCCCACTGGAGTGGTAGCTGGCCCGCGCATTCGTTGCCCCAGTCGCAGAAAAATCGGTGAGTTCACCACGTCACGCATCGTGATGTTCGTGATCGTGACATCTTCGAGCAAACCGCCGTCAACCGTCTCAAGCGCCAAACCGCGACAATGGTCAAAGACAATGTTCGAGATCGTGATGTTTTTGAATCCGCCATTCGATTCGGTGCCGAGCTTGATGCGGCCAGTTGGTCCGTCCTTATCAGGAGCTTCCGTGACGTTCTTCTTGTATGTCCCGTCCAGCAGTGATCCGATGTCGTAACCGCTGACCAGGCAATTCGTGATTGTGACGTTTTCAGTCGCGCGCGCAAACCCGAGCGCGTATGAACTCTTCAAAACGATCGCGTCATCATTCGGAGAGTTCACGCTGCAGTTCGAAATGCGCACGTTGCGGCTGGAATCGATATCAAAACCGTCGCGATTCGTATCCACCTTGACGTTATCGATCGTAAGGTTATCGACGCTGGTCGCCAGCAATGCGAAGTGCCCTCCATTCAAAATGGAAAAGTCGCGCAGCAGAACATTCCGACAGAGCTTCAGCGAGATGGCTTTGTTGCCCAATCCGTTCATCACGCTCGGATCGTCGTCTTCACCGAGTGGCGATTGGGGTCGCGCGCCGCCGAGCGTAACCGGCCGGTCTCCCGGTTGAGGCACACGCCGCGGTCGTGGACTGCGACGCGTTAGACCCTTGCCGTCAATCAAACCCGGCCCGACGATGCTGACGTTTTCTAATCCGATTCCCCAAATCAAACTGTTCTGCCAATGGCTGTGACCAAAGTCCTGGTACATGTCCCACTGATTCGGCTCGGGAAGATCGTAAGTGACTTTGCCGGGAACAGTATCGGCCGCAAGGATCGTCGCGCCCTCGTCGAGTTGCAGCGTGATGTTGCTCTTCAAATGGATCGAGACTGAGAGATAAGTGCCTGCAGGAAAAATCACCGTGCCCCCACCATCCTTCGCTGCTGCGTCAATTGCTTCATTGATTGCTGGCGTGTCGAGCGCTTTGCCGTCGCCTTTCGCTCCGAAATTGCGGACGTTGTAGATGCTCTGCGACCACTCCCTTTGGGAGAGGGTTGGGTGAGGATCTATAGCGCGCGCAAGCTTCGCTCCCTCATCCCCAACCCTTCTCCCAAAGGAAGAAGGGAGGAAGAGAACCGCGAGCAGACACACTCTTATTATCGCTGTCATTGTCTCAATCTAGCTGCCCGGCGGTTTTGAAACGTCAACCAGCGGACTCGGCGGAATCTTGAACGCATCGATTGGATCAGGGTGACGAGGATCGAATCGCGGCGTGTCAGTCAGCAAATACTTCACGATGCCCAGCTTGTTCTTTCTAATTCCTTCGACGATGCACTTCGCAATCTCATAGCTGCCATAGTTGTTGTGATGCGTGTTGTCGTTGGGCGCAAACGCGCGCTTCGACGCTTCGACTCCCCATGTTTCGTAGAGCAGTTTGCTCATCGCGTTGAGATCGATGAGCGCCACCTTTTCTTCTCTAGCGACTTGCCGGACGGCTTCCGGATAATCACCGTGTGAGTTGGTGATCCTTCCGTCTTTATCAAACGAACGCCGCTGCACAGGTGTGATGAGCACCGGGATGCCGCCGCGCGCTCGCGCGCCTTCGACAAATCTCTTCAAGTCAGCTTTGTACGTTGTGAACGCTCCGACGCCTTCGCCCTTTTCTTTCTCGTCGTTGTGGCCGTATTGGATGAAAAGGTAATCACCGGGTTTCATAACGCTCAAAACTTTGTCGAGCCGTTTCGCCCCCAGCGAGCTGCGCAGCGA
>JAJPKD010000172.1 GCA_021323895.1 Acidobacteriota bacterium
CCTTGCGATTTTTGTCGAATGGGATCGACGTCGAGTTTCAAATTACGCGTCGTGCCGTCGCGCTTCTTGTTCGTTGAGACAAACGCCAGGTTGTAGCGGCTGCGCAGATGATCTATCAACGTCTGAAAGGTGGTGTCGAGCTTTTCACGTTTGTCCGCGAGTACTTCGCCGCCAGTTTCGTTGGCCAAATTTTCCAGGTCCATATAGTTGGCAGAGATAACTTTGTTCACGCGGGTAGCAAAGGTCTGGAGGGTATTTTCGACTCGCTGGGTTAAGGCTCTGGGAATGATGGCGCAAACGACGGCGCCTGATTCGTAAATCGCAGCGGCGGCGGCGCGATTGGAAGGACCATTGTAGCAGTCGAATAGACGCGTCATGGAGGTAATCACAATTATGACTCGACGTCCGGCTGGATTGCTTGCCTTAAGCAGGTGCTGCGCGGCGCTCGCAAACATGAAATTGAAGCAATGTGCGACGTTTGCCGTTTTAGTCTGCTCTGGAATGTTATTAAGCGCGTTCTCGATCAGTATTCGGTTGCGGGTCAACGGCTGAATCATCTTGGCGGAGTCTATGAAGGACATCACGGCGATCTCATCGACAGGTTTGAGACGATCGATTGCTTCACGGGCGGCGCGATGGGCTTCGTCGCTCCAAGTATCGAGCTTATACGGACATACCGGGCCCCGATCGATAGCCACTACCACAGAGAGCGGCAATTGATCCTGGCTGAAGTGGGTGATCTCCTGTTTGCTTCCATCTTCGTAAAGCAGGAAATCTTCTTTGCTCAAACCGCCGACGATGCGCGCAGTGTTCTTTTGCATCACCAGCGCATCGATCTTGACGAGGTCAACATCGACCGTGACGACGTCCGTGCCCGATTCGGGCGTAGGCGTTGGCTTCTGGGGAAGCCGGATGGCTTTTGAACTGGGCCGTCCGCTGTTGGTGTTCAAGTTCTTATTGGGTGTCTGCGAAGTGACCGAGGTTTCAGGGCAAACCAGAAAAGCCGCCATGACGATCGTAACAATGAACAGCAGCAGCGAGAGGGTGGCGGGTTGATATCTCATGTGGCGTTCGGCTGATCTGGGGGTCATGCTTCCATTCTAAAGTATCTTGAGACATATAGACGTTTTGTTGGCGCTTACTGTTAGCAGTATCAACCCCAATCTTGTGCTTTGAAATGCGGAGCGCATAACGGTTGGTTGTCCGGGCGGCGGGTTAATTCATCCTTCCGCCTTCATCCTTCATCTTTGCTTTTCAGCCGCTCCGGTCCAGCGATAGACCGAAGATATGCCGGCCCTACGGGCCTCGGATCGGATCGCGCTTCGGGTTCTATAAAGATGTCGGGCCTGGCGGCCCTTCAGAATTCACCGCTTCGCTCAGAAAGCGTCGAGGCCAGCGCACTACAAAGAGCACAAGCCCTCACCCCAGCCCTCTCCCAGCGGGAGAGGGAGTAGTCCTACACGATCAAATGCTCGTTTCGTTGCGCGCGCGTTCCCGATGACGCTCGAGGGCGAATCGGATTAGTTGATCGATCACGCGCGGGAATGGAACGCCGGTCGCCGACCACATCTTCGGAAAGCCGGACACATCAGTCAGACCCGGCAGAGTGTTGATTTCGTTGACCAGCAATTCCCCGCCCGGCTTCAAAAAGAAATCGACGCGCGATAATCCGCTGGCATCGATTGCTTTGTAAGCAGTCACCGCCATTTGCTGAATCTGTTTCACTTTCGCCTGAGAAATCTTTGCCGGCACGATGAATTCAACGTTCCCAGTGCTCGAATATTTTTCCGTGTAATCCAGAAAGCGCGCGGACTCTTCATGAATCACGTACTCGCCCGGCAGGCTGGCGCGTGGTTCGTCTTTGCCCATGACGGCACATTCAATCTCGCGCCCGGCAACCAACTCTTCGACCATGATTTTTCGATCGTAACGCGCGGCCAAATCGATCGCCTGCGCCAGCGAAGCTTTGTCAGTCGCTTTCGACACGCCAACGGACGATCCGAGATTCGCCGGTTTCACGAAACAGGGAAAGCCAATCTCGCGCGCGACGCTACGCGCAACTTTAGCCTGGTTGCTTTCCCAATCGGATCGAAGCAGCCAACTGTGACGGCAAATTGGCAAGCCCGCTTCTTTGAAGAGCGCTTTCATCGTCACCTTGTCCATCCCGCAGGCCGACGCCAAAGTGCCGCAGCCGACGAACGGAATCGCGGCCATCTCCAACAAGCCTTGAATCGTGCCGTCTTCGCCGAACGTGCCGTGCAAAACCGGAAACACGACATCGAGCCGCTCGCGCCTGGCTTCACCATCCAATCTGATCAAGCCGCTGCGCGAAGGATCGCCGATGATGGCCACATCCTGTTTCGAGTTTCCGGCACTCAGCTTCGACAACACGCGTTGCGTAGTCGCGGGTAACAGCTCGGCTGCGGAAGCCGGTCCGAGCCAGTTCCCTTGCTTCGTGATCGCAATCGGAACGACTTCGTATTTACTCTTGTCGATTGCTTCGATGACCGCGCCGGCCGAACGGACTGAGACTTCGTGCTCGCCTGAACGGCCACCGAAAATTACGCCTACGCGAAGTTTATTTTTCATCCCACTGTTCCGTTTAGAGTCGGGCTACTGCCCGACACGAGCGGGCGGTAGCCCCCTCCTAAACACTCTCTACAAAATTCTTCTTCCCAACGCCGACAGGATCAATTCCATCCCCAAAATGGCGGTGCGATTGTTCACGTCGAGCGCGGTATTAATCTCCACCACCTCGAGCGATTTCATGCCCCCGGCTTCGGCGATTTTTTCCATCGCCAGGTGCGCTTCGCGATACGTCAGGCCACCGCGCACCAACGTGCCTGAGCCCGGCGCGTCGCCCGGATCGAGTACATCCACGTCGAAAGTAACTGCGTAACCGCCGCTGCCTTGTTGCGCGATGGCGATCGCTTCGTCGATGCAAACCGCGAGGCCACGCTCGTCGATTTCGCGCATCGTAAAAAATCTCATCCCGAGATTGCGAATCAGTTCGCGTTCGCCCGGATCGAGATCACGCGCGCCCACGTGCGCGCAAAGCCGCGGATCGAACTTCGGAGAAAAGCCACCGACATTCACTAACTCTGGCGCGCCATAGCCCAACAACGCGGCGAGCGGCATTCCATGGATATTTCCGGACGGCGTAGTGTCGGGCGTGTTCATGTCCGCGTGTGCGTCGAGATAGATGAGACCTATCCGTTCATCGCGTTTTCGAAACGCTTTGACGACGCCCGCCAGTGAGCCGATCGCGATCGAATGATCGCCGCCGATCGTGATGGGAAATTCGCCGGAATCGACGATACGCTCGGTTTCATCGCAGAGCCGTTCGCAAGCCTCGTAAATTTCGGTGAGGTACTTGAGCTTTTCTTCAAAGCCCGGCAGCGAGTGCGATCGAGCCACGGCCAAGTCGCCGCGATCGTTTACTTCATAGCCGAGCTTGGCGATCTGCTGCGCGAGTCCCGCCACGCGAATCGCTGCTGGACCAAGATGCACGCCCGCCATGCTCTGGCCGTAGCTCAACGGCACGCCGAGAATGCCGACGGTCTTACCGGCGCCGGGCTGCTCGTGATCGTTATCGGGCAATGTCATTCGCTATGGCTCCCATTCGAACGCGACTTCTGAAATTGCAGTATCAGGATCGGTCCCGTAGTAAACCGATTCTATCACCAGCCGCACCCACCGCGTTCGGATCGAGCCGACGTCGATCTTCTCCGCCTCCATCCGATCATCGAAATGCAATTCACGTGAACTGCCGTCCGAAAACTCCGCTCTGACGGTCGCCAAGCGATTGTTCTGGGCCCAGAAGTAGGGACTCTTGAAATATCCCGGTTGAATCAGAATGCGGTGCAGGTTGATCTCGTGATCAAAGTCAAAGCGAATCAACTCGCCAATTCCTGGACCATCGGCACCCTCGATCCATGCGGTGGTGCGCTTTCCGTCCATCGCGTTCGACGCATAATAAGTATTCGATTTCACGGCCAACCGGACCGACGACGCTGAAGCAGTAATCTTCAGCGGCAGCGATTCACGTGTTGGCTGATCAGGCGTTTCATTCGGAGAGCGATTAGGTTTGGGTGACCAGCCGTCTTTGACGATGGGACTGCTCGAAGGTGTGGTGGCCGCTGAGTCGTTTGAATTCGACTGTCTGAAGACGAAGAACGCCGCAATGCCGACCAGCGCGAGCAGCAGCACCGCGATCAGGATCACTCCGACTGTCAAAATTGGATTCGGGCTGCGCGGTTCGGGTTGCGGAACGACCGCACGATTCAATTCAGAAGGAATCGTGGGTGTTGCCGAGCGCTGCGTCGCTGCAATTGGCGAAGGCAATATCTCCGTCACTGGAGGATTCGCATCCCGCGTAATCGCGGACAGCGGCGTGCCGTCTTCCAGGCAGAATCTCAGCGTGTCGTCGTTGTATGGGCGATTGCATTTTGGACAACGCTTCATGTCTACGATCCGGCTGCATTTCGTGTCAGTACCGCGAGCGATAGCAAGCGGATCATTAATGCGGTATGACAGAGCAAACGTAGCGCTATGATTTCAGCACTCTTTTTGATCCGCTCGCTATCTCTCGCGGTACTGACACAATCGCGCGTGTTGCTTCACGCGGCTACCGCCGCCGCTCTCTGATTGATGATCTCGACGGCTTCTTCCGGCGTGTTAGCGAAACTCAGGATCTCCACATCACTGTCTGTAACGGCCAGGTTCGCTTGCCACGCTTCAACCACCGGAGGCCAACAATCACCGAGCAAAACCAGCGGGCGCGGCTCGAGCACGCGCGTCTGCATCTTGTTCCATACCAGCGAAATCTCAGTCACGGTCCCCATGCCGCCGCGCAAAGCGATGTATCCGACCGACTGTGTTATCAATCGCTGAAGCCGTTCGTAAAAGTGTTCGGAAGGAATTTTTTCGGTGAGGTAACGATTCGGCTCGATCGTGAATTGGTTCATCGTGATCCCGATGACGCGCCCGCCACGTTCATGCGAGCCGCGGCTGGCCGCCTCCATCACGCCTGAATATCCACCGGTGCAAATCGTGTAGCCGGCGTCAGCCAGCAACTCGCCGACTCGCAGCGCCTGCGCGTAAGCGAGATCGGATTCGCGGCACTTGGAACCGCCGAAAATCGTTACGATACGTTCATTGGGGTCTGCCATCTTTGCTCCACTGCGGTTTGAAATCAGAGTTCACCAACCACTCGATTGGGCCAACCATGGACGCAATCGCGTCGGTCATGTGCGCAAAATCAACGCGAGATAAATCGTCGCTCGGCCGATGATAGTCCGTGTGCAATCCGTAACTTGAAACTGTGTGCGCGATGATTCCCTTCTGCGCCAGCACGTAATTGTCTGAGCGGCGAAAGAAGTTTTGCTCGGGATGAGGATCGGCGACGAGCCGTGCGCCATGCGCCGCGAGCTGCGCGCCGAGATCCGATCGTTCGTAGCCCGTCAGCCACAACGTGTGCGCAGCAACCGCTGCATCGGGACGCGCGATCATTTCAAATTCAAGGTTGGCGACGAAACTTTCGACAGGCACAGGCGGGTGCTCCTGGAAATATCGTGCGCCAAAGCCGCCAATTTCTTCGCTCCCGAACAATGCGAAGACAATGGTTCGTTTTGGAGGAGACCCTTTCGACAACGCTTCCGCCAATTCGAGCACTGCGGTCACGCCAGACGCATCATCGTCCGCGCCGTTGAAAATGTTGTCGCCGGGCATGCCGTCGCGCACGCCGAGATGATCGAGATGGGCCGACAGCAGGACTGTCTCTTTCGCCAACTTAGGATCGCGACCGGGAATAATTCCAATCACATTGGTCGTCGTCGCTTCCACCGGTGGCGCGTTGGGATTGCCACGTTGCCTTCTCTGAAACTTGACTGTTTGCAGATAACCGCCATCGTCGCCGGCGGGTTTGATTTTCAAAAGCTTCAATTGTGAAGCGATGTACTCGGCGGCGCGCAATTCGTCAGGCGTCGCGCTGCCGCGCCCGCGCATTTCATCGCTCGCCAAGGCCGTCATGTATTTGCGGACCGACGGTTCGTTGACGGTGGACTTGCTAGTTGCTTGCTGACCGAGGATCGAACTCTCTGCGCTAAAGCCCGCGCAGAAGACCAAAATAAAGAGAGTTGGCGCGAGAATTCGACGGTTGGATGGGAAGTTCATTTCGCGGCCTCGCCGCTGATCATCAATGACCCGGCTTCTCTGTAGCTGACCAAATCTTCGCGGCTTTTAAATGAGCCGCCGGTGTAGTCATCGGGGATCGGCGTGGGATCGATCAGGCGTTCGTCTGCGATGTTCTTAAAGCCGGCATCGATGAACAGCGAGCGATAATCATCGATGCTCAACAACTCAACCGGCACCTTCAACGTGTCGAACCATTGATGCGTCGCCTCGTTCTCCCAATAGAGATCGACAACTGCTACGAACAAGCCGCCGGCTTTCAGCACGCGATGAATCTGAGACAAGGCCTTGGGAATATTTCGATAGTAGTAGAGCGACTCCATCGAAAAAGCGTGAGTGAATTCGTCGTCTGGAAATGGAAGCTCTTCCGCGCTGGCGATTTCGTAATCAACGTTCGCATACGTGTGGGAAGATTCGCGCGCCACGCGCACCATTTCGTCTGAGATATCGATGCCGGTCACGCGGCCATTGAAAGCAAAATCAGCGAGCAGCCGCGTCGCCCAGCCCGAGCCGCACCCAACATCGAGCACACGCGCTTCAGGAGTAACGCGCATCTTGGCGATCGCTTGTTCGCCGACGGGCCGATGGCCGCGCTCCATGCTCTCGCCTTTGCCGGCGCGCGCCCATTCGTTGAATTCGGTGCGGAGTTGGGTGTCACTCATGACTCATCACTGATCAGCGTTGTTACGGCCTCAATCGATACAGCATTCTCGGAAACGGAATCGTCTCGCGGATGTGTTCGGTGCCGCACATCCACGCCGTGCAGCGTTCGATGCCCATGCCAAAACCTGAATGCGGCACCGTGCCATAACGGCGCAAGTCGAGGTACCACTCGAAAGCTTCTTTCGGCAGACCGTGCGCGGCGATTTGTTGTTCGAGAAACTCAAAGGAAGTTGTGCGTTCCCCTCCGCCGATCACTTCGCCGTAACCTTCCGGTGCGAGCACATCTACACCCAACGCAAGATCGTCACGTTCAGGATCGCGTTTCATGTAGAACGCCTTCACCGCGGCCGGATAATGATGGACCATCACGGGCCGATCGTACTTGCTCGACAGATAGGTCTCGTCCGGCGCGCCGAGGTCGCCGCCCCACTCGACTTTGTTTTCGAGCGCGCCGGCAGCGAAACCCTCATGCAGCATCTTCACCGCATCATCGTAATGCACGCGCGGAAAGGGCGGCACGATCGCTTCGAGCTTCGACGTGTCGCGCTCGAGCGTCTTCAATTCTTCCTGGCGCGTTTCCAAAACACGCTGCGCGATGAACGAAAGGAACCGCTCTGCCAAAGTCATTACGTCGTCCAGCGTGGCGTAAGCCATTTCCGGCTCGACCATCCAGAACTCGGTCAAATGGCGGCGCGTCTTTGATTTCTCAGCGCGAAACGTTGGCCCAAAGCAGTAAACCTTTCCGAACGCCGCGGCCGTCGCTTCGTTGTAGAGCTGGCCCGATTGCGTCAGGTAAGCTTTCTCGTCGCCGAAGTAATCGACTTCGAACAGGGTGGTCGTGCCTTCGCACGCCGCCGGCGTAAAGATCGGCGTGTCGCACAGGGTGAACCCATCGCTGTCGAGAAAATCGCGCACCGCTTTGATGACGGCGTGACGCACCTTCAGGATGGCGTGCTGCTTTTTCGAGCGTAGCCAAAGGTGCCGATGATCGAGCAGGAATTCGGTCCCGTGTTCTTTCGGCGTAATCGGATAATCGTGCGCGTTCTGAATCACTTCCGCGTTCGTCACATCGAGTTCGACCCCGCTGGGCGCGCGCGAGTCTTCGCGCACCTTGCCAGTGACGATGAGTGATGATTCCTGCCCGAGCGGCTTGAGCGCGTCCCAAACTTCGGGCGCGACCGAGTTCTTTACCACCACGCCCTGAACGATACCCGTGCCATCGCGCAGTTGCGGAAACATGAGCTTGCCGCTCGAACGCATGTTGTAAAGCCAACCCTTAAGCGTGACTTCTTCGCCGATGTGTTTTGATAAGTCCTTGATATAGGTTTGCATCTGATTAACTGCGCGAAGCGCTCGCCCGATAATAGCCCAGCGCTTGAGTGCTGGGTAGTCGTCGAAACAATGAACGAAAGCCCGTGAAACAGGCGGCAGAAGCATTGCGCGACGCTCTGCCGTCCGCTCCCCGGACTAGCTGGATAGTAACTGATCTTGTTACCAGCGATGAATCGCCGGGCAATTCCCGATTGTTCCGCTTTGCGGACTCACTTCAAATTCTTTCTTTGATCATGCGCTGCAAAACC
>JAJPKD010000237.1 GCA_021323895.1 Acidobacteriota bacterium
CGCAGCGGTGGCGACAAGTTTCACGGTTCTGGTTTCGAGTTTCTCCGCAACGAGAAGCTAAACGCGAACGATTTCATTTCCAACCGCAACTCGAATCCTCCGTTTGGACGTGAATCAAATGGTAAGGCCAAACGAACGCCGTTTCGTTACAACGACTATGGCTTCACCGTTGGTGGTCCAGTCTATCTGTGGAAGAGAATTCCAAAGACTTACTTCTTCTTCTCCGAAGAGCAACGAAAGGATCGCCGTTATCCGACGCTTAGCTCCACCGTTCCTGACGCCAACATGCGCAACGGAGTTTTCCCGGTCGATATTTGTTTGAGCGCAAACATTCCAACGGGTGCGTCCACAACTGATACCTCGAATTGCACGAGCGTACTTCCGGCCGGCACGGCGATGTCGTCAGCGCTAATCAGCCCGGTCTCGCAACAGTATCTTGATTTGATTTACAAGAAGCTGCCTACGCCTACGGACGCGTTCTCCCGCGCTTTGCTTTATCCGGCTTCGGGTAAAGCGGATTTCCGCCAGGAGATCGTCCGATTCGATCGTAACTTCTCAGACAAAGTCTCGGCCTATTATCGCTATGAGCGCGACAAGATTCCGACCATCGACGTGAACTCGCTGTTCTCGTCGGGCTCAAGTCTGCCCGGTGTTTCGACTTCGGCGACTGACTCTCCGGGTCGAACTCACACAGCTCAGGTAACTTGGATCGCCAAACCTAGCCTCGTCGTCGTAGGACGGTACACTTATGGTTATGGCGCTATTCTGAGCAACACGATCGGAACCATGGCACTCGCGAATTCCCCGATCACACCGCCGCTGCCTTACACCAAGACGCGCGACTTCGTTCCGACCGTATCCGGAAACGGATTTGGCGGCCTGGCCACATTCGGCGACTATGACAACTTCTCATACAAGAATAATTTCGCTGGTGACGTGTCCTGGACCAAAGGCGTGCACACCATGAAGTTCGGCGCCGTTTATTCGTTCTACCGGAAGAATGAAAATGCTCTGGGTGGCGCGAATCATGGCGCGTTTAGTGGCTTCTTGAACACCACGATTACTAGTGCCCAGCAAGCAAGCCTGCGAGCGCCGAATGCGAACGCGCAAGCCGCACGTTGTACAACGGTATTGCGACGACCTCTCAGCAAACAACGCTGGTTGGCAACCTCCAGCTCTGGGCTAATTTCCTGATGGGCCGAAACCTGACATTCAGTCAAGCGCGTTATGACCTGACGGCTGATCTGCGCCAGCAGGCATTCGAAAGTTATGCGCAAGACGAATGGCGCTTCCGCCGAAACATCACCTTCTATTACGGCGTGCGCTATTCCTATTTCGGCTCGCCATACGACAAGAACGGTTTTCTGTCGAACTTCGATCCATCGACATACACAGCTTCTACCGCGCCGCTGGTAACCGGCGCCGGAAACCGTGTCGCCGGGAGCGGCAATTTCTGCGACGGCTTGATCATCAACTCGCAGAATCCTAAGACGCTGGTAAATTGCACACCGACAATCTCGCCCTACGGCAAGTACGTCGTCAAAGCTCCGAAAGGTGACTTTGCCCCTCGCATCGGATTGGCTTGGGATCCTTTCAAGAAGGGCACAACCTCGATTCGTATGGGCTATGGCATGTACTACGATCAAGTACTCAACGGAACTTACGAGCAGAACATCGGCGTGAATCCTCCGTACCAGGAGACCTGTACGTTCACGCTTACGAGCCTGGCTTCGCCTGTCCCGGCCGGAAGTTCCTGCCCGCCAGGAGCAGCGGCAACCGGCGCGCCGAACCTGCGCGCGCTGCAACCGCAATGGAAAGATCCATACATGCAGCATTGGTCTTTGGAATATCAGCGCTTGTTTGGAAACAAGACCATGATCAGCGTGGGTTACTTCGGATCGAAAGGAACGCACCTAATCGGCGGCTACGAGTTGAACGAAGTACCGCCGGGCAAGGCCACGACTACACTATGCGCGACCGGCGCCTCGACGACACCCACGGTGCTCTGCCAGACGCCCGGAACCGTGTTCGTCTCTTCAACCGCGGAAACAATCCTCGATCAGATTCGCCCATATCGCGGATATCGATCGATTACGATGATCACACCGCAGTTCAATTCGAACTACCACAGTATGCAAGCGCTGCTGCAACGCCGCCTGTCAGGAGCTTCGCAATTCAATATCGCTTACACCTGGGCAAAGAACCTGACTGACAATCAGAACGATCGCAGCAATGCGCCGCAGAATTCGTATGACATTCGCGCGGACTACGGTCGGGCGACTCTGGATCGCCGGCATATCTTTACCGCCAACTACATCTATGACATTCCGCTTTTTGCGAAGCGGAGTGACTGGGTGAACAAAGCGTTTGGGGGTTGGGAGATTTCCGGTATCGTGACGCTGCAGAGCGGCCTGCCGTTCTCGCCGTCAACGTCGAACTGGGATCCGGCCGGTTTGGGAATCATCGCTCCGCCGCTGACCGTGGCGCGGCCGAACTTCCTTTGTGATCCCAACGCCAACGCGCCGCATACCTTCCTCCAGTGGTTCAATACGGCGTGCTTCCAATCTACGCCAAACCCGATCCCGGCCTTTGTGCCGAATGTCCCGGGTAATGGTTCGCGCGGCGCCATTAACGGCCCGCCGACCAAGCGCGTGGACTTCTCGCTGTTCAAGAACATTGGCCTTGGTAAGGAAGGCAGCAGCAAGAAACTGCAACTGCGCATGGAGATGTTCAATGTGTTCAATCACACGAACTTCAGAACCATCGCCAGCACGAACGTGACCTCGACCGTTTACGGTCAAATCAGCGCCGTGCGCGATCCGCGTACGATCCAGATCGGCGCGAAGTTGTTCTTCTAAACCTTCAGCACAGCTTGTGCTTTAACCGAATGCCTGCGGCGAGAGTCGCAGGCATTTGTATTTCTAGTCCTCTTCAACACTCAGCGAGATGCTACAATGCAACTTCAACAACATGTCGCTGCTGCGCAACGCCCGCATCGTTTTGCCGGACAGAATTATCGAGTCGGCAGACTTGCTTACCGATGGAGATCGTATCGCCAGAGTCATCAGCCCTGCTTCACGCGAATCAGTTGCAGCACAATCAGTCGTCGATCTCCAGGGTCTGACACTCTTTCCCGGATTCATCGACGTTCACATTCACGGCGCCGCGGGCATCGATACGATGGCCGCTAGTGCGGAGGATTTGCGACGCGTTGGCGAGTTTCTCGCACGCCACGGCGTAACGTCATGGCTGCCTACGCTCGTGCCTGCTCCGGTTGAGCAATACGAGCGCGCGTTGCGCGCGATCGAGCAAGCAATGGGTGTCGGGGCTGCGGGTGTCGAATCCCAACACCCTAATGATCAAGCGCGCGTGCTCGGCGTGCACTACGAAGGCCCGTTCGTAAGCAGCGCACAGTGCGGCGCGCTGCGCAAGGAACATTTTCGAACTTTTGGGAGTGTTGCGGACATAGACGATCTTCCGACGATCGCGAGGGATGAGCACGGCGGAGGCGTGCGTACCCAGCCGATTCACCTGATGACGCTCGCGCCCGAAGTCGAAGACGGCATCGCATTGATTGAGGAACTGACCAAACGAAATTGGATCGTATCTATCGGCCACACCCGCGCAGACCGTAACGTGCTGGATCGAGCACGCGACGCGGGCGCTAGTCACATGACGCACTTCATGAATGCGATGACTCCGCTGCATCATCGCGATATTGGCGCTGTTGGATGGGGATTAATTCATGATGATGTGACGATCGACATGATCGCCGATGGCATTCATATCGATCGTGAAATCCTGAGAATGATTGTGAAGAGCAAAGGCACCGAGCGTGTTTCGCTAATCAGCGACGCGATTGCCGCTGCGGGAGAAGGCGATGGCGACTACGAAATCTGGGGCGAGAAAATCAGCGTGAAGAATGGCCGGACGGCGAACGCACGCGGCAGCATCGCGGGATCGGTTATCACGATGCTCGACGCCGTCCGCATGATGCTCTCGCTCGGCTTCAGCGAACCAGAGGTCGCGCGCATGGCATCATTGAATCCGGCTCGGTTGTTGGGAGTTGATGGCGATGTCGGTTCGATTGAAGAAGGTAAGCGCGCGGATCTGGTGGCCTTGGACAAGCACGGCAACGTTAGGATGACCCTCATCGGCGGACAAGTGGCTTACGCCGCCGAATAACAAATTCGTTTCATCGCCCGCTCTCCCCGTCTCCGGTTCTCCCAATCAGCGAAAAGCCAGGATTACTCTTGCGCCGCCAAATGAATCCATCCAAAACGTAATGCGTGAGCTGCGGCACGGCAAGCAACGGCACCAGTATC
>JAJPKD010000039.1 GCA_021323895.1 Acidobacteriota bacterium
CCTGCGGTCTGACCCAGAGTCAGGGTCGGGCTAATCGCATTCGGCGCCAGTCGATTGGTATAGCGCAGGAAGCCGCGCGTCAGTCCGGCCAAACCTGCCGGTGCGACAGTGCTGATGTCCACGGGAGCAACGTAATAAACGTGATCGAAGCGATCGGAATCGCCGTCACCAACGTTGCCGCCGCTGTTGGGCGGGTTGGGCAGAGCGTTGCCACGGAAGTCAATGTAGTCGGCCCGGCGATCCGCCGGACGATTGTCTTCAAAATTCAGAATCTCCGATCGATTGTTTGAAGGGCCGCTTGCGGATGCGGGCGCGCCACCTGAAATCACATAAACCGTTCCTTCTTCATCCACAGTCAATCCGGAATAGACCGAATGGTCGATGCCCATGTCAATCTTCAGCGTGTTGCTGCTCGTTCCGAAAACGATCGAGTCAGATCCGCTCGCGGCGCGACGATCGGGGCCGTTGCCTAGCACGAATGCGGTCCAGTTGCTGCTTGTTCCGGGTACCGTATCTGCGAAGCCGTCACCTACCGGAATAATTCCGACTTTAGTGCTGGCCGGACAGCCGGGGCAGAGAGGCACTACGCCGGAATTAGGAGCCGAACAATTGTCGAACGACCCGCTGGCGTCGGCGAAGGTGATAACCATGGAAGGCGTCGCGCCGAGCGCGCCCGGATTCGTGAAAGGTCCCTCAGTCGCCTGATCCGCAGCTGAATCGCCCGCATTAAGCGAACGCGCGACGGCCGCGTAAAGAAGATTTCCGGAACCGGTTCCTAACGAGATGATGTTACCTGCAAAGGTGGACGTGCCCGAATAATTCGTGAACCTATTGACCTGGCTCGCTGGACCGCTAGTGTTGCCATAGTTTCCGCCGGCGGGATTCAAAGTGGTAATGGCGAGAATCCCGTTGGTTGCCAGAGAGCGATCCTGGTTTGTGGTCGAATCCTGCGACGTAATCTTGACGATGTTGGCTCCGGTTAGTCCGCTCAAATCCGAAAGTTGGAAATAAACGTTGCCATCGTCATCAACGGCGCAGCCCGCTAGGTTTGAAAAAGTCGAGAAGGCCAGCCCAAAGCCACCGCCGACAGTTACCGGAAATGACGCCGGGCTAATTCGCCCCGGCGCGGCAGGTGCTCCGGCGTTAACCGCATCTGAGATTGGAAAAGCGATTATGCCGCTGCGCAGCACCGTCGGATCTGCACCCCTCGTGAAGCCACTGCCGACGTCCGTGAAGGCGACGAACAGAATTTCGCCGATCGTGCCAGCCGGAAAGTCAGCCGCATAGCTCCCGTTTACAGCCGAATAAGACCCGAGGTCGGCAACTGGATTTATTGCGAGACCGGTGATCACAAATTGACTACTAGCTCCTGGGGTTAGAGTGCCGAACGCATAGGTAGCAGTCGGAATATTGATGGTAAAGAGAGTTGGAGTCGGTGCGGCGAGGGTCAAATTAGTCGTTGACGCAACATAGACGTTCCCGATTGAGTCCGCTGAATAGAATATGTCTTCATTGAAACCATTTGCGATCGTGTGTTCCGAGAAGGCTGTCCGCGTGAAGAAGAATTTGGGATCGGAGGAAACTGGCCCCGGCACATTAGACGAGTCCATTACTTCGCCGCCGTGATCCGCCGTGTCGTCTTCTCTTCCATCCCAATCACCCATCGTGTCAACTTCGTTGAAGCCCTTGCCCACCGTGGTAGCGACTGCCGCTGAAAAAGCCCCACGCGCACTCATGTTGGTAGGAAGTCCACCAGACTCGGGAGTTATGCCCTGGCTGGTCTGAGTCTTTGCGGACTGCATCTGCGATTGTGGTGACTGACCAAATCCAAGTTTTTCCAAAATGTCAGGACGAATGGGCGCGGCGCTAACTGGCGGTCCTGAATAGACCACTTGTTGCAATTGCTGAGGCCCCTGCTGCGGCTGCGCCGCGGGCGTCGTGGCGGTTATTCCTTTCGGAGCGAGCGCGCTTCTACCATTCTGTTTCGCCGCACGTTCAGCGTGACTTCTGGTAATCAGGAAAGGGGTGCAGACCAGACCAATCACACTCAAGAAAATTGCGATCCGTACGCTTCTCATTTTTGCTCCTCCGGCGTGCTTAGCTCAGGCGGAAAACACGATTGCGCGTGTCAACCCGACGAAGTTCAGAAACCTCGCACTTCAAAAAAATCGCGAACGATAAATTCCCAGCACCGTTGCCCTGCCGGCAGCGGTGAACTCACGCATTAAGACCTGAATATCGTTACTACTCGGGCCGGACTTCCGCCAATGACGGGAAAGTCCGGCCGCAACTAAAAACTACGAACCAAATCGCTGACGATACTCAATCGAGGTGATGAACGCCTTGACCATTTCGGCCTTGAGATAGTCGCCGCCGAAGCTGTTCAGCTTGCTCAGCCAGAATTGGTATCCGCTGTCGTTGCCGTCCGGTGGATCTGTCGGATTCCTTCGCAGGTATCCGTAGTACTCCATCAGGACGAATGAAGTGTTGAAGTCAGCCGCACGCACTGAATTCGAATCAGCCACGCTGACCAGCGCCGCCGCCCGGCCCGAAGTTCCGCCGGCGCCGAATGCCGCAATCGCTGCATTCGTCTCTGCCGCTGTCGGCGAGCTAACCCCGGCCGAGGTGAACAGGTTCGACACGTATGTCGCGGCCGTCTGCGAAGTCGGGAAAGCTGTGATGAACGCTGCGCTGCTTACAACCTGCGTGGCGTAAGCTGACTTGTTAGCGTCAAGCAGCGCCTGTGCGCCGGCCTGACCGATGATGACGCCACGACCCACTTGCTGGGCGTCACGCATGAAGCTCGCATACGGATAACGCTTCAGCGGTTGATCCGATCTGGCTCCGAACGCGGCGCGCTGCATGCGCAACACGTGGCCGCCAGTCTCCTGGAATTCGATCGACAGGAAGAACGAAGCCGAAACCTGAACCCGGGCTTGCTGGATACAGGTGGCGTTCGCTCCGCAACTGGTGATCTGGTTGGTCCAGAATGCGGCGCCTGGGGCGTCAGGATCACGATTCAGGAAATCGTGATAGTGCTGACAGACAAACACCGACGCCGTGTCGTTGATGTTGGCCGGTGGCGGCACTAGATCGTCGTCAGTGATGGTCGCCGTCGCAATCAAGGCTCCATTACCGGCGAAGCCATTCTGTGGATTGCTCAAGTTAAGAGTGAATGTCTCAGGCCCTTCGACGAAACCGTCATCATTCAATGGCACGGTCAGAGACTTGGTCGTCTCTCCCGGATTGAACGTGATCGTGGCGGCCGAGAAGCCATAGTCACTCTTCTGTACGGCGGTGCCATCCGCAGTAGCTACGTCAATGCTCGCACTGCCCGTGGCCGTCGGGTTATCGCGCACGACGGTATAGGTCAGGCTGTTGCAGCCCGCCTCAGCGCCGCTATACGTACTCGCGCTGAAGTGCATCGTGTTGCTGCCGACGACGTTCACGTTGAAGCTACAGCTGGCCGTGTTGTTCGACGTATCGGTGGCCGTGCAAGTGACTGTCGTGTTGCCAACGTTGAAGCTGGAACCCGAAGCCTTGGTGCAGTTGACCGTCACGCCAGGCTGGTTGTCCGTGGCCACTGGAGCCGGGTAGTTCACGACGGCTGTGGATGCGCCCGCGGCCGCGTTCACGGTCTGGTTCGCCGGACACGTGATCGTCGGGTTGGTCGTATCAACCACCGTGAACAGGATCAAGTTGCCCTGCTCATTACCATTCGGCGACGCGCCTCCTGGTGCGGTGAGCGCGTTGCGGCTGGTGCCGGCTGCGTTCTTCACAAAGATCAGGAATTGTTTCCCGAGCAATGCATTATTGAAATTGAAGGTGGCATTGATGGTCGTGTTGTTCAGGACGTTGAAGCTCGTTGCCTGAATCACGTTAGCCGGATTGTCTCGTTGCACGGCGAATACGCCATTGGCGACGAAAGCATGCAGCCCCGCAGGTCCGGGATTGGCCGTGTTCGCAGAGTAATTGAAATCAAATCCGGTGATCGTCAGGTTTTGTACAACCGACGAATCCCCGCTTGATGGTGATGAAGAAACGACGACTGGCGCGCGTGCCCCGGCATCAATGTTTGCTGAGCCAGTTCGTGTAAACGCGGTGAAGATGTTGTTGTCCCCAAGCGTAAACGTCGTCGTAGCGGTGAAGGTCGTTGTTCCGCCAACGGCTAAGAACGGGAATTGCGATCCGGCGCCGGTGCCAGAGGCGTTAGGCAGCGGCGGTAGCGTCGCAGTTACCAGGTTCTTACTTACAGGCGTGACATTCGTCAGGGTCACCAGAGTGTCGGGAACGCCATCGCTGTTTGTATCGACATTCGCCGTCACCGCAGTTGCAACCGTCTTGCCCGGTCGAGCTGTCGGGACGACGATTTCCGGATGAGCCGCGTCGCCGGTGCTGGCCGGACAGATCGTGGTCACGCTGTTCGGGAAGAATCCATAGCCCAGCAGGTTGACCGTCACCGGCGCATAAGCATTAATCAAAGACGTAGCCGATGTGGTCGGAGTAACCTGATACGGATTCGGTTGGACTAACAGGACTGTCGGATTCGCGGGAGGCGCACATCCTGCACCATAGAAGCCCACGTGATCCCGATTGACGTCGCTGGCCTGAATCTGTCCCGCTGGAGTCGCGTCTCCATTCCCTTCGAACCGCAAATCAAAGTCGGACTGGGACACGGTGATAACACCGGTGCCGCCATCTACTGAGCCTTGCACTCCGTTATGGAAGAACTCATGAATTTCTGGCTCGGTTCCATCGCCGATGAAAGTGGGCCAGTAGCTCTCACTCTGTCCTTGAATATTGCCAAAGCCAGAGTCGGCCGAAAGGGCCGCGGCGCTGAGATTGATCTCGCACAGGCCTGGCGGATTCGTCGCGGCGAGAGCCCCAACCGAATAGCCGGTGACGACTGGTCTGTTGGTAGTGCCGAGCAAATCCATGCGGCCATACGCAAATGTCTGCAGTCCGGAACCATCGAGTCTGGGAGGTTCGCCCAAGAAGGTAGTCCCCGCCCCAGTCGTAACACTTAGGAATCGGAGATAGGTCGGTCCTTCCTGCAAGTCGAACGGCACCGCATTGTTGCCGATCGGGTTTGCAGGATTGAGTGGCTGGTTCGCATTCTCGTCAATGCCAGTACCATCGTCATACAGCGTGATCGAGAAGGTGTTGGTCACGCCGGCCGCATTCGGACTTCGCGCGGCACAGGTTTCATCGCCAAACTGTGGCACGTTGATGTAGCGAATCTTGAATGAGTTAACACCCGAAAAGCCCATCGCTTGGACGGGAAATGTTCCGGGATTCACCACTTTGGAGTTTGGATTCATGTCGGCCCATGCCGGCGCAATTCGCGGCAGTCCGCTACGCAATTCGTTGTCGGTTGGAGTGTTGTCGGTGTCTCCGGCGCCAAAGGTAATGTTGCCGTTTGAATTGAGGAAGAAACCGTTCCAAACGCAGGCCGCCGTTCCGACCGGTCCACCAAAAGCGTACTCGAAGCCGCCATTCAAAGCCCCGGGAATTGCCGGAGTGCCAACACCATCGTTGTCGTCGCCGCGGAACGGTGAGACTTGATCATCACCGCCGGCGACCTGATGGCTGGGATCCAAATCATCAAACCTGATCACCGCATTCGTCGTTGCATCGTCCCCTTCGGTTCGCTGGCCGCCCGTCGCTCCGAGCGTCACAGTTGGACTGATTGGGTTGGGAGCCAGACGATTCGTGTAGCGCAGGAAACCTGCCGATAGACCTGACAGCCCCGCGGGCGTCAAAGTGGAAACATCAATTGGTGCGACATAAAAGATGTGATCGAATCGATCAGAGTCGCCATCGCCGACGTTGCCTCCGCTAGCTGGTGGGCTGGGTGGCAAATCGCCGCGAAAATCATTGAAGTCCGCACGCCGATCGGCGGGACGGTTGTCCTCAAACATGAGGATCTCTCCGCGGTTGGGCGAAGGATTGTTGCCGACGCCGGAGGGCGCGCCGCCTGAGATTACGTAAGCTGAACCATTTTCATCGACCGCTAAGCCGGAGTAAACGGAGTAGTCGATCAGCATGTCCAGCTTCAGCGTGTTAGTGGTCGTGCCGTACGTCGCAGCGTTGGCCCCGCTCGCGGCTCGGTTGTCAGGTCCGTTGCCGAGAACGAATGCTCTCCAGTTCGCATTGCCGGCTCCACTTACTGCCGTGACGCCGGGAACTGCATCGGCAAAACCGTCGGCTACCGGAATCACACCTTGCAAACTGGGATTGGTCCCGTCGGGCGATGAGCAGTTATCAAAGAAACCCTTAGTGTCAGCGAAAGTAATAATCATCGCCGGCGTTGAGCCTATGGTAGCCGAGTTGGTGAATAAGCCTTCAGTAGCTTGCGTGGCTGCATCGTCGGCGGGATTCAGCGAGCGCGCAACGGCCGCGTAAAGGACATTGCCAGGACCCACCGCCAGTGAAATCACATTGCCGGCAAAAGTACTGGTCCCCGAATAATTGGTGTAGCGGTTAATCTGGTTGGCCGGCCCACTGCTGGTTCCATAATTACCGTTAGCGGGATTCAAAGAGGAGATCGTTAGGAAACCGCTGGTTGCCAACGAGCGATCCTGGTTTGGAGTGGGCGAAGCGTTGCCGGTATCTTGCGAAGCAATCTTGACAATGTTGCCACCGGTGAACTGCGACAGATCGATTTGCTGGAAATAGACACTGCCGTCATCGTCAACCGCAACGCCAGCCAGATTGGAAAACGGAGAGAAAGCAACACCGAACGAACCTCCCACGGTTACTGGGAAACCAGTTGAGCTAAGTCGTCCCGGAGGTGCTGCGGCGCCCGGCGTTGGTGCGTCTGAGATCGGAAATGCCAAAACGCCGCTGCGGACTAGTTGATTATTCGCGAGGAGGCGAAAACCACCGCTGGTGTCTTCATAAGTAACGTAGAGAATTTCCCCGATAGTGCCGGCGGGGAAGTCCGTCGCGAATGAGCCATTGACCGCAGAAAATGAGCCCAGATCGCAGACGGGGCTAACTGCCACGCCGGTAACCACGATCGAATTGTTGCTGTTTAGCGTGCCGAAGGCATTCAAAACTGTCGGCAAATTAATCTGTAAGACATTCGCCGGCGCGGCGGCCGCCGTCAGATTCGGAGTCGAGGCCACGTAAACATTTCCCAGTGAGTCGCCCGCGTAAAAAATGTCCTCAGGAAAACCATTGGCGATCGTGTGCTCAGAGAACGCCGAACGAGTGATGAAGAAATTCGGATTTGAAGTCACGCTGCCAGGCAAACTGGTTGAATCAATCGGCTTGCCGCCATGATCGGCGGTGTCGTCTTCGCGACCATCCCAATCGCCGAGCGTGTCCATCTCGTTAAAGCCCTTGCCAATGTTCGTAGCGATCGCTGTGGAAAGCGCTGCGTTTGCTCCCATGTTGATGGGAATGTTCGCTTCCGGTGAAATGCCGGAGGTCTTACTTTCCGCCCCAGACGATGGACCAAGCCCAAGCCTTTCATAAACGGCGGGATTGACCGGCCCGGCATCGGCCGCCGGCCCAATTGCTACCGCCTGCTGTTGGGATCGCTCAACCGGGGCAGGCGCCAGCATCGTTGTTTTGGCCAAAGCCAGGTTTGGCAATTTACCTTTCGAAATTTCCTCGCGGCCGGCGTGACTCCTGGTGATCAGCAGCGGCATCAGAACGAGGCAAAAAACACTCACAAGCACAACGATGCGTAGGCTCTTCATTTTTGTATCCTCCGAGCGTGACCTCAATTAGAGCATTGGAACAGGACGCACACTGGTGCGCCGCTGGCCTGAACTTATCAAAGCTCCTGAATCGGGAACGGGCATTTAGGTTGTTAAGCGCATTGGTCCAGTAAGACTAGGTGGGTCAACGCGTAGTTCTCAAAAAGTGAATCGAAAACTATCCGCAGCTAGACCGCGGATCCTGCATTTTTCGCTAACTGGAAATCAGGTTGCGCGCAGCATACTACTTGTCCAACAACTTGTAAATAGGCAGTTTGTGCGGTGAACGCTGATCTTTATGATCGTTCATCTTGAGTTAGATACGGGTGACGCAAATGAGTCAATGTGTCGCGGCTACTTGCCGATAAGTTTGCAAGGTAAGCCTTGCTGTTTCCAGCCAATTGAATGTGCTGGCTTTCTTGATTCCTCGTTCGCTAAATTCCTGCCGGCATTCCGAACTCGCCACCATGCGTGCCATCGCGTTAGCAATATCCTTATGGTCGAACGGATCGATCACAATTCCGGCATCACCAACTACTTCAGGTAAGCTCGTTCGATTACCAGCGATGACCGGCGTTCCACATTGCATCGCTTCCAAGACCGGCAAACCGAATCCCTCAAAGTAAGAAGGATAGACAAAGCAAAGGGCGCCGGTTAAAAGCGCCGGCAATTCTGCACCGGGAACATATCCGGTGAACAGAATATCTTTGGCTGCAGTTGACTCGTTCGCGACTCGGAATACTCCGTTCTCGAGCCAGCCCTTCTTTCCTGCGATAACCAACTGCGGCAGGCCTGCGCCAAGATGATGCTCCTTTAGATATGAATACGCTTCGATTAGTCGAACTAAATTCTTGCGCGGCTGAATCGAAGAGAGCGTGAGTATATAGCTCTCTCGAATGCGATATTTCTGACGAACAGATTCTATTTCTGTTGCATTCGTGACGCGTGCGAACCGCTGGGGCGCAGCCGCCGGTGTCACGGTGATGCGCTCGAGCGGGATCTTGTACGTCTCGTGAATGTCATTCCGCGAATACTCTGAGAGCGTAATCAGATGCGCTGCTCGCCGCGCGGTGCGACGCACCGTCAAACGAAGCTGCATCCAGCTTCGGCGATTAAAAGTTTCGGGCAGATGCTCAAACGAAAGACCGTGAATGGTTGCGACGACGGGGCAAGGCGCAAGCGGCGGGGCAGTGTATTGCACATGAAGCACATCGACTGGGTGTTTTCTTAGTTCAGCCGATAGCGTAAGTGGAATGCGCACCAGCGGCGTGTGCGGCAGAGTGGGCGTCACTTTTACGTTGGGCCAGCGATTGCTGAACCGGTCGATCGCGGATTGCTTGGTTACGTAGAGAGTATAGAGATTGGATTGATCGATTTCGGCGAGGGCTTCGATCAGGTTGACTGCGTAGGTTTCATTGCCGCCAAGATTGGCTCCCACGGCATGGGCATCGATGGCGATATGCATACTGTGTCAGAACCCAGAGCGATGGCGACGGGATCATGCACTCAATTGTGATTTCACTTGATCCGCTCGCTACCGCTCGCGGTACTGACACCTATTCCTTACCTTCCGCCGCTTCACCGCCACCAGCCGCAGCCGCTTCAACAACAGCGGTCTGGCGCGTGTCGCGTTCGCGAATGCGCGCTGCCTTGCCGCGAAGATTGCGCAGATAGTAAAGCTTCGCGCGACGTACATGGCCCTTCTTCACCACGTCGATGTGATCGACGATTGTCGCGTGCAAAGGAAAGATTCTTTCGACGCCGACGCCAAAGCTGGTCTTGCGAACGGTTATGGTTTCCCGGGCGCCGCCATGCTTGCGCGCGATGCACACGCCTTCGAAGGCCTGCAAGCGCTCTTTGGTCTCTGATTCTTTAATCCGCACGTGCACGCGGACAGTGTCACCCGGCTGAAACTCCGGAATGTTATTTCGTAATTGCGTTTTCTCGACGCTATCTAAACGGTTCATGATGACAACTCCAATTCAATCGTGTCAGAAGCCCGAGCGTTAGCGAGGGCAACTTGCGCAACATGCCCTCTCTCACGGTCGGGCTTCTGACACATTATTCTTTCAAAAGATCTGGTCTATTCTTCTTTGTCTTCTCTTCAGCAGCTTTGCTTCGCCACTTCGCGATCTCTGCATGGTGACCGGTAAGCAAAACCTCGGGCACTTTCAAACCTTCGAAGTCCGGCGGCCGCGTGTAATGCGGATAGTCGAGCAAACCCTCCGAGAACGACTCCGTAGTCGCCGACGTCTCGCTCCCCAGAGCCCCGGGAATCAGTCTCACAACCGCATCAATCACCACGAGCGCCGCGGGCTCTCCACCAGACAAAACATAATCGCCGATCGAAACTTCGTCAGTAACGAGCGCCTCCGCCACTCGCTCATCGACGCCTTCGTAACGGCCGCAAACCAGAACCAATTGTTCTGATTGAGCGAATTCCGCCGCCGTCGACTGCGTAAACTGTTTGCCTTGCGGCGAAAGCAATACCACGCGCTTGTTCGACGGGACATCTGCGCCGCGTTTCGCGCCGGTCAGTGATTCAACTGCTGCAAAGATCGGTTCCGGTTTCAGCACCATGCCGTCGCCGCCGCCAAACGGACGATCGTCAACCATCTTGTGCTTGTCGGAGGTCCACGACCGTAAGTCGTGCGCCTTTATTTCAACTAAGCTGGCCGCTCGGGCGCGGCGAATAATTCCGTAATCGAATGCTTCGCGAAAGTAATCCGGAAAGATCGTAAGGATATCGATTTGCATTCGAGACTCACAATTCCAGAAGTCCTTCCGGTGGGTCGATGCGAATCAGCTTATTATTCTTATCAATCTCGACCACGATATCGCTGGCCATCGGAATCATTCGATCGCGCTCATCTTCGTCGACAACGGTTAAGATTTCGACGCCGCCGGTCCGCATCACGCCGGTAACCTTGCCGATCGACTTTCCCTCGATCGTTTCAACCCGACAGCCGACCAGTTCCCATTCGTAGAAACTGTCGCTGGGAAGCTCGATACGCTCATCAGCTGAAACAGCAAGATCGTAATCGACCAACTGCTTAGCTTCATCAATCGAATCGAAGCCGGCGAACTTCAGCACCAGCCTACGCCCGTGAAACCACTGCTCTTCAATTTGCAAAGATCGTTGACTGCCTTCGGCCGAGATGCCAATCAATGACTTCAGGTTTTCAAATCGATCCGGAAAATCCGTCAGCAAGTCCGCGACGACTTCGCCGCGCAAGCCGCGCACCTTAACGATGTGCGCGACGACAATCAGTTCATCCGTCTCGTTACTCAACTACATCTAGCACGTAGCGACGATGCTGTTTCACACCGGCCGCATAAACCAGCGAACGCAGCGCGCGCACGGTGCGACCCTGTTTGCCGATCACCTTGCCCATGTCAGGTTGCGCTACGCGTACCTCGATGCGCGTCGTGCCTTCGCGCTGAACCTCGCGCACGTCCACCGCGTCGGCATCATCGACGAGGGCCTTCACCACCATTTCGATCGTGTCGCGCATAAAATTCAAGTCTGGAGTGCGGAGTTCGGAGTCTGGAGTCAGACGCGAACGACGACTCCCGACTCTTAGGCTCCAGACTCAGGACTCGCAACTTCCTTAGCTGCCTGCTTAATCAACCGGCGCACCGTGTCAGTCGGCTGCGCGCCTTTGCTGATCCAGTATTGCACGCGATCGCTCTTGAGGCTGATTTCAGCCGGCTCGCGCGTCGGATTGTACGTGCCCAGGTTTTCCAGGTACGCGCCGTCGCGCTTGGACTGCTTCTCTTTAACTACGATGCGATAGCTGGGGCGCTTTTTCGCGCCGGTTCGCATTAATCTAATTGCTAACAAAACGTGTCTCCTTCAAGTATCCGGCGGGAAACGCCCGCCGCTAAACATTTCGGAACGAAACTACCTTCGCTTCTTCTTCTTTTTCTTCTTCCTGCGCGACGATCCCGGTAACCCCGCCGGCAAACCGGCCATCATCGGATCGCCGCCACCGTCCATTCCCTGCATGCCGGCCATGCGGCGCATCATCTTGCCGCCGAGACCGCCGCTAAACATGCTCTGCATCATGCGGCGCATTTCGGTGTACTGCTTGATCAGCGCGTTCACCTGCTGCACGGTCGTTCCCGACCCGCGGGCGATGCGCCGGCGCCGGTTCGCATTCAGCATCATGTGATTCATACGCTCTTCGCGCGTCATTGAATCAATGATTGCTTCGGTGCGCTTCAGCTCTTTCTCCATCATCTCTGACTGTTCGTCAGTCAGATCCGGCATGCCCACGCCGCCGAGTAATTGATCCGGCAAGAGCTTGAGAATTTTTGAGAAAGAACCGAGCTTCTTTACCTGCCTGAGCTGCGAACGAAAATCATCGAGCGTGAATTGATTCTTCTGGAGCTTCTTGAGCTGCGCTTCCGCATCGTCTTGATCGATCTTGTCCTGGACTTGCTCGATGAGCGACAGCACGTCGCCCATGCCGAGGATGCGTTGCGCGACCCGATCCGGATAGAACGGCTCGAGCGCATCGTACTTTTCGCCAACGCCAACGAACTTCACCGGTTGGCCGGTAACTTGTTTGATCGAAAGCGCGGCGCCACCGCGCGCATCGCCGTCCATCTTGGTCAGCACGACACCAGTGATACCCACGCGCGCGTGAAACTCTTCCGCTGATCGCACAGCGTCCTGTCCTGTCATCGCGTCCGCGACGAATAGAATCTCTACCGGATGCGTTTCGCTCTTGATCGTGACGAGCTCTTCCATCAACTCATCGTCGATGTGAAGTCGGCCAGCCGTATCGATCAGCAGCGTGTCGTAGCCGGTATCGCGCGCATGTTGCAGAGCACTGCGCGTCAGCTCGATCGGATCGTTCGTCTCAGGCTTTTCAAAGATCGATTGGCCGGTCGCTTTCGCGATGACCTTCAACTGTTCGCGCGCCGCCGGACGGTAAACGTCAGTCGAAAGCAGCAAAGGCTTGCGCTGTTGATTCTGCGACAGCCAACGCGCAATCTTTCCCGTCGAAGTCGTCTTGCCTGAGCCCTGCAGCCCGACGATCATCACGACGTTCGGCGCGGTTTTTGTAAAAACCAATCGCGACGATTGCCCGCCAAGCAACTCAACCAGCTCATCAAAAACAATTTTGACGACTTGCTCGGACGGCTTTAATTCGAGCCAAACCTGCTGACCTTCGGCCTTCTCCTTGACCGAGGCGATGAAATCCTTCGCGACTTTGTAATTGACGTCTGCTTCCAGCAGCGCCAGACGGATTTCGCGCAGCGCCGCGTCCACGTGCTCTTTCGTCAGGACGCCTTCGCCACGCAGGTTCTTCAGCGTCCGCTTCAGTTTGTCGGAAAGCGACTCGAACATACATCAGACAACAATTCCGGCAGACGCGGAAACAAGCATGATAAGTGGCGGTCTGAGGGGTGTCAAGGAGGAGCGTTCTGTAAGATTTATGGTAAATTCCGTACTCTGATTCCTCCACGCGGCTTTCGCGAAACTATTCAAATGATACGCAGACTTGGCATTCTACTCGTTCTTTCCATCGCTCTCCTCGGCTCACAGACCGAAGCTCAATTGAAGCACCGCGGCCACGACTTAGGCGTCGTTAATTTTCCGGTGAGCTGCTCACCCCAGGCGCAGACGGCATTTAATCATGCGGTTGCGCTGCTTCATCACATGACTTATCCGCAGGCTCGTGAAGCCTTCCAGCACGTGCAGATGATTGATGCGCGTTGTGCGATGGCGCATTGGGGCGAGGCAATGACGCTCTTTCAGCCGCTCTGGCCAACGCGGCCCGGACCGGCAGCGCTGCAGCACGGATGGGACGAGGTCCAGAGAGCGAAAGCACTCCAGCCACTGACGCAACGCGAACAACTCTTCATCGCGGCGGCCGAGGCTTTCTTTCTCGATCCAACATCGAAAGATTACTGGCTGCGGATCCGCCGCTGGGAAGCCGCGATGGAAAAAGCTTATATGGCCTTCCCGGACGATCCCGAAGCCGCGGTGTTTTATGCTTTGGCCCATCTGGCCACAACGCCGGCAGACAAGATCACTCGAGCAAATGCAGATCGAGCAGCTGAGATTCTGCTGCGCGTTTACCGGAAGAACCCAAACCATCCCGGCGCGATGCATTATCTCGTTCACGCCAACGACGTGCCCGGACGCGAACGTGAACTGCTGGAGATCACCCGCAAGTACGATTCAATCGCGCCGAACAATCCGCACGCGATCCACATGCCGACTCATATTTACACGCGACTGGGTAATTGGGATGGCGTGATCCGTGGAAACCTGAGGGCTGCGACTGCTGCGTTACAGTATCCCGCCGGCGAGAAAGGCGAATACGTTTGGGACGAGTTTTGTCACGCGATCGAATACCTCGTCTATGCTTATTTGCAGAAGGGCAACGATCGAGCGGCGGCAATCCAGATCAAACGCCTGCGATCTACCGCTAGTTTGGAACCAAGTTTCAAAACTGCGTTCCACCTGATGTCCATCCAGGCCCGTTATGCATTGGAGCGGCGAGCGTGGAGCGAAGCAGCAGAGATTGTTCCGCGCCAGCCGGCAACGCTCGACTGGGACCGGTTTGCATGGGCTGAGGGCGTCGCGCGGTTTGCCCGCGGCTTGGGCATGGCCCATCTAAGCAGAATCGATGAAGCGAACGCAGAGAGCGGACGTCTCGCACAACTTGAGATCGCCATGCAGAAGGTGGGCGAAGACTTGTTTGCTCGAAACATTCGCATGCTTCATCTCGAATTAGACGCGTGGATCGCTCACGTCAGCGGAAAAGAAGAAGCGAGCCTGTCGTTGATGGAAGAAGCCGTGGCTCTGGAAGAATCAACTCCTAAGCACGCGGTCACACCGGGGCCGACGCTGCCTGCGCGCGAACTTTTGGGCGATCTTTTGCTGGAACAGAATCAACCGGCACGCGCGTTGAGCGCCTACCAGCGATCGCTCGAACTCTACCCGAAGCGCTTCAACAGCTTGCTCGGAGCAGCGAGCGCCGCGCGCGCTTCCGGTGATACAACCGCTTCGCGCTGCTACCTTCTTCAGCTTTTGCGAGTTGCACGCGGTGGGTCGCGGCGGATCAAAGTCTAACTTGGTGGCAGCCGAAGTCAGCGAATCGTGACCATCAGTTTGTATCGCGATGTGCCCTTCGCCTGGGTTGGGCGTCTGATGGTGATGAAGTAATCACCCGACTTTGGCAGCACCCCGATGAATGTGAACGCGGCGTCATGTTCCAAACCCAGTGTGTCGTTGTCCTCTCCCAAAAGCTGAAACACTGATGATTTCAACGGCACAGAAGTTATCTTGATGGAAAGTTTCTGACCTTTCTTCGCAGACAAAACGTACTCAGCCTCTTCGTCATCGCGAACATAGTCACTGATAGTCGTGCTGGTCGCGCCACGTTTGAATTCGATCCTCTTTGGCTCGGCTTTGCCGCCACCGCGTTGCGCGCTTATGGGTTGAGCAGCGCAAACGATAACGAGAAGGCAGCCGCAGATGAACGCGGATTTGCGCAGATATGAGAGCGACTTTTGTGGATCCATGACACTCCTTTTTGGGGTGCGCCGGCTTGACGGCGCTTTGTATTAACTGCGTTACACACGACTTGGACGGAAAAAGCGGCGTCAAGTCACCGCACTCCAAATCAGTTCTTCGGCTTGATCATCATCACCGCCGCCCAGGTTTCAATCCCATCCCAGAGATTCTGCAACCGTAAGTTCTCGTTCTCGGCGTGCTGGTTGTTGTCATAGTTTGCAATCGGCACGGTGATTGTCACTGTCTTCAAATGATCCGTGACGATCGACAGCGGCAAACTGCCGCCGGACGTGGGCAGCTTAACGATCGGATCTTTTGAGGTCGATTGCACCGCGTCGATGACTGCGATTGAGATCGGCAGATCCATGCGCGTTCGTTCGGCATTGTAGCCACCTTTGCGCGCGACGACTTTTGCAATCAGCGCGTGCTGCTTTCTTTCAGCGTCGGTCGGATCGTGATCGATGACATAGAAGCCCTGCTTGCGAATGTGATCGATCAGTCGCTCCACCTGTTTGCGATGATCGTTGCCCTTCACCAGTCGCAGATCGAGAACCGCAGTCGCTGTCGTCGGAATCACGTTGCGCGCAAGCGCTCCGACATCGCCGCTGCTGATGCCGTTAATATTCAGCGAGGGTTCGTTGATCAATTCCATCAAGAGCTTGCCATTGCCTTCGCTTTTCGCGAGACCAAGCTGCGCGCGAATCTCATCATCGTAAGCCGGCGCTTCAGCAATCGCTCGCTTCTCGGCTTCGCCCAGCGGCTCGACTCCGGCATACCAACCGGCGATCGTCACGCGACCGGAATCATCCTTCATCGTCGCTAACAGCCGCACGAGAATCATCGCGGGATTCGGCGCCCAGTTGCCGTAATGCCCGCTGTGCAAAGGCCGCTTCGCGCCATAGACCGTGACGTCGACGTTCTGATCGCCGCGCAC
>JAJPKD010000184.1 GCA_021323895.1 Acidobacteriota bacterium
ACGGTGTTCGGCCGCTTCACGTTACCGGAGATGTTGAAGTAGCTCGGGTTCGTGACATTCGTCGAAGAGGCGCCACTAACCGTCGGCGGGAACCCGGTTATTCTCGTATTGAAGTTAACGCCGGCGAAGTTTTCCACGTACAGCGAATTCGAGGTGGTCTTGCTGTAAACGATCCGGCCAGTGATGTCGAGCTTCTTCGCAACTAGCGTGTGAATGCTCGCGCGCGTGAAATCGACTTTGCCTCGGGTTGGCTCTGAACGAAGGAAGCTGGAGAGTTGCGCGGGTGGAGTTCCGGTGGTCGGCGTATTCCGATTTAGTCCGAACGCACCATTGATAGTGCTGTCGTCGCGGAAGCGGCGGAAGCCCTGTACGAATGTCCAGTCGATGGGGCCAACCTTACCATCGGCGCCAAAGCGGAAATCATTCGCCCGCGATTTGTTATTAGACACCATCCAAAAATCGTTTCCACCGATGTGGTAATTGGTGAAAGACGGGCCACTGTAACGCTCTGGCGAGTAGCCGATATTGAAGCGAATGGTTTCGTTCTTTGGCAGAATCGTCAGATCGAAGTCACCCATTTCAGTTTTGGTGTCAAAGCCGTGCAAGCCGGTCACCGGATTCGCAACTGTCGGGTTCGGCGTAAACAGCCAGGTCGGATTCGCAATGTTGTTCAGGTAGCGATAATACTTGAAGCGACGATAAGTTCCTTCAAACCGATATAGCTCTGGCTTCTCGGCGGTGATGCGCATGTTGCCGTAAGGATCCGCGCCCCAACCAGTAGAGGTGACGAGTAACGTATCGAACAGGTCACCCTTGCCGCCGTTCTTGGACTTCATGAGAAAAGTCGTATCGAACAAGCGCGGGCCCGCTTTGTAATTGAGATCGCTCTTGTACTTGTTAACGTCGCCGTCAACGCGCTGGCCGCGATAACCAAATTCGATTGCGGACGTGACGGTGAAATTACCGGCGTCCTCGCCCACGGTTTGTGACGTGGGCACTGTGTCAGTTTTCTTTGCCGGTTTTTTCGCTTCAGGCGACTTGGTTGGCTCGGCCTTCTTCGCGTCCTTGGACCCATTGAGAGCTGTGTTCGAAGCCGTTGACTGTGCGCTCATCACGCCGGCCATCAACGCTAATCCCAGCGCCAAGCCCGAAACTACACGCAGCAGATTTGCAATATTGGTTTTCATACCGTCCATCCTGTGAGTCATAACTCTGTTTGGAGGCGGACTCTCGCCCGCCTGGCGTGCGGCGGGCAGTGAGCCCGCCGCTCAACCCGCAACGCTTACCGGAAGAAGACAGGACTCGTGCGTGAGCCGTGAATCTTCACGTGACAAGCTGTGCAGTCGCGATACTGCGCGTTTTGGTTGTGCGATGGTCCCGCCGGTTCAATCGCTCCGACATCGTGCGCGGCGCTATGGCAAGTCAGACAGAGCTGATTTACCGCGCTATACCGCAGCAGGCGCGGATTTGCAGAACCGTGCGGCGTATGACAAGACGAGCAACCTTCAGTCTTCACGGGAGCATGTTCGAAAGTGAACGGCCCCTGCTTATCGGCGTGGCACTTGACGCAAGCAGCGTCTCCGCCAGTCGCCAGCCTGGTCTGCTTCAGCTCGAATCCGCCGTGCGGGTTGTGACAGTCGCTGCAACGCATCGCGCCTTCCAGAACTTTGTGATGGAACGGCGCTGAGAATTGCGGCTTAACTTCACTGTGACAACTAGTGCAAAGCTGCGGATCGTTTGCCTTCAGCATGCGGGTCGTGGCAAACCCGGGCTTCTCAGCATTCGCGGTCGTCACCAGCATGTTCGAGCTGGCGACGTTACGGCCTTCCTTGTTCGAGTGCGGCGAGTGACAGTCGGTGCAACCGATGTCATTGCGCCAGTGCTCGCCACGTCGGAAGTTATTCCGCTCTTCTTTGCCCGCATGGCAAGACAGGCAAGACTCAGAAATCTCCTTCGGCGATTTGCCGGTGAAGCTTATGATCTTGGTCTTGTCTCCGCCGCCATCGACGTGCGCTTTGCCGGGACCATGGCAGGATTCGCAGCCGCTCGCTTTGCCTTTCCAACTCGAGAGAGTCGTCAGGGCTGCGTGTGCGGTGTGCGAATAGGCTTTGAAGGTGTCTTCGTGACAATCCTTACAGGTATCGCTGCCGACATAGTCGCTCGCGGCAGGCTTATCATCGATAGTGGTCCGCACGACGGCTTGCGAACGATTCGCTCCCGTCAACCAGACCACGACCGCCAACACTGACCCAAGTACGAGCAGTGCTTTGATTGATTTTGCGAGTCTCACTTTGGAGCCTCCTTCTTCAGGTGAAAAGGCCCGCGTCATTGGACGCCAGGCAAAACGAACTTAATTATCAAGACAACTTACGTGTAAAGCGCCGGGGGCAAGCGGTAACATCCTAATCGGAGCGATTTTGGAATTCTGTGATGCCCGTCACCGTCACCCACACATCTCAGGGGACATCTGCGCCAAAGAGGCGAGCGCGGCACGGTCGCGAATCCACAAAGCATCGCGTTTGACGCGAATGATTTTGTCTCGCTTCAGCGCGCTGAAAAGGCGTGTCACAGTTTCACGTGACGCGCCGATTATTTGCGCAATCTCCTCTTGCGTTAACAGAATCTGGACGCGAGTTCCTTCGCTGCTGCGCTCGCCAAAATCGCGTCCCCATCTCAAGATTAAACGCGCGAGTTTCTCGAGCGCAGATTCAGACAAAAGCAGCATCCGTGTGTGATCGACAAACTCGCTGAACTGCCGGCTAAAAACTTCCAACAGATCCAATCCCGAGACGTGTTGCTTTCCCAGCAGGTTCAAAAGATCCTGCCGCGATATAAAATCAACGCGACCGCCTTCAACCATCTCAGCGGTCGCTTCAAACGGCCTGCCGGTCAAACCGGCATAAAGCCCAAGGACATCTCCTCCGCCGGCCAGGCGTAGGATGACTTTCTTTCCGTCGGCGGACGAAATGGAAACTTTCGCGCACCCGGAAGAAAGCACATAAACTCCACGCGCGACGCTGCCTTCGTGAAAGACAACAGCGCCGCGCGGAAATATTCGGCTACGACTTACTCGATCAATTCCTGGGATAGCCCGTAGCGGCGAGTTGAATGGCAACACTCGCAGGGGCGGAGTCGCCGGAAGGGTGTTGCCCACCATTGCTCTACTCGCCACGTTCATTCGATTCTCCTTAAATACTCAAGAAATGATGTTGGTGCTGAGCCAGCCCCGGAAATGCATCGCCCTGCGGAGCAAGAGACGTGCCGACTGACTTCTGCCGCCTCTTTGTGTGATTTTGCAGGCCTTCGCGAAACATCGTGGGAAGTTTCGCTCATCACATGCGGAAACTTACTCAGGCATTGTTGGGGCGATCCGGGTCTTTCCGCGAAAGAGCTTAGTTTTCCATCGGGCATATCGGTTGCTTCGCGGTAAGCAGAGGGAATCCCTATTGCTCGGACAAAGAGCGGCGGCTTGCTGCTCAACATTCTCAGGGAGAATTGGAGGATCGACACCATGGCTAAAGACGACCGAGACATTCTCGAACTACTCAAGCAGGAGTTGTCATTCATAGAGAAGGGCGGATATGGACGCTCGGTCCGCGCGCCTTGGTTACCAAAGTCCATCTTCCAGGACTCCCTGAGTTGTCTGAATTACGGATATCCCTATCGCGCCCATCCGTGCGCTGAATGTCATCTGCTCGATTTCGTTGAGCCTGACCATCGCTCGCAACCGATTCCTTGTCATTTCATCCCCCTGAATGAAGATGGGAAAACGATTGAAGAGCTTGAGATGGATGGCGACGAAACGCGAACAGAAAACGCAGTGAAAAGTTGGCTGAAAGGGAAGATCAGCCAGCTCGAAGCCGAACGGTCAAAGTCGTTTTGGCAAAACGTTGACTGGAGCCCGCGGCTGGGCGCGTCGTACGAACATGAGGGCGGAACACATGAAAGGAGAAGTGATCATGAAGGGCAATCTGATGTCCCCCGTGAAAGACTTCATGTCTCTCGATCCGTTCCGTCTTTTTCCAAATCGCATGGGGATGTTAGACGAGCCAATGTTCCGTTCTGCGGAAGAGTGGCCGCTGAAAGCTTGGGTACCGCCGTGCGATATCTTCGAGACCGACAAGGAACTGGTGATGAAGTTTGAATTGCCAGAGGTCAAGAAGGAAGACGTGGAAGTTAATTTAGAGCAGAACGTGCTCACCTTGCGGGGCGAGCGCAAGTTTGAAGAGAAGACGGACCGCGAGAACTATCATCGCGTCGAGCGGCATTATGGTGAGTTCATGCGCAGCTTCAATGTTCCCTTGTACGTTGATGCTACGAAGATCAACGCCGAATTCCGAGATGGCGTGCTCACGATAACGCTGCCGAAAAACGAGGAAGCCAGACCTAAACAGATCAACGTGAAGGTCAACTGACAGATCCACCAGGCGTCAGGACGCAAGCTTCCTTGTGTGCGCCGCAGGCGGTTCAGTGGGAGGGGCCGCCTGCGGCGAAGTTGTAAGTAGAGGGCGATTTAGCGTGTCAGTACCGCGAGCGATAGCGAGCGGATCACGTGCCCAAGCCGAGATAGTCGGGCGCCACAGATTAATTCAAGTTGGGAGTTCAAGAAGCTCAAATGCCTAACAGATCAGTCACAATCGACGGCAACGAAGCAGCCGCTCACGTCGCCTTCAGAACAAATGAAGTTATCGCCATCTATCCGATTCCGCCTTCATCGAACATGGGCGAGTCCGCTGACGAGTGGGCCGCCAAAGGCAAGAAAAATATTTGGGGCATGACGCCGATCGTGCGCGAAATGCAATCCGAGGGCGGCGCCGCGGGCACCGTTCACGGCTCTCTGCAAACAGGCGCGCTGACGACGACGTTCACGGCGAGCCAGGGCTTGCTCCTGATGATTCCCAACATGTTCAAGATCGCCGGCGAGCAAACCAGCACAGTCTTTCATATCGCCGCGCGCGCGATAGCCACGCATGCGCTTTCGATCTTTGGCGATCACAGCGACGTGATGGCCACGCGCTCGACCGGCTGGGGCATGTTGTTTTCGAATTCGATTCAGGAAGTCATGGATTTTGCGCTGATCGCCCAAGCCGCAACGCTGGAATCACGTGTTCCCTTTCTGCATGCGTTCGACGGATTTCGCACTTCGCACGAGGTGATGAAGATCGAAGAAATCTCTGACGATCAGATTCGCGAGATGATTGACGAGCAGTTGGTACAGGCGCATCGCTCGCGCGCGTTGACTCCCGATCATCCCGTCATGCGCGGCACGGCGCAGAATCCGGACGTGTTCTTCCAATCCCGCGAACGCGCCAACTCGTTCTACGCTGCGACGCCGGAAATCGTCGAACGTGTGATGAGGAAGTTTGGCGAAGTCGTCGGTCGAGAATATCGCTTGTTCGACTACATGGGCGCGCCCGACGCCGAGCGCGTGATTGTGATGATGGGTTCCGGTTGTGAGACGGCCGAAGAAACTGTCAACGCACTGATGGCAAATGGCGAGAAAGTCGGCTTGCTGAAAGTGCGTCTTTACCGGCCGTTTTCAGTCGATCGCTTCGTCGCAGCTCTTCCTTCTTCAGTCAAAACGATCGCCGTCCTGGATCGAACCAAAGAGCCGGGCGGCGCCGGCGAACCGCTCTATCAGGACGTCATCACGGCGCTGCACGAAACGTGTCAGAAGCCCGACCGTAAGGGGCGGCTCGCTATGACGCCGCGAGTCATTGGCGGGCGCTATGGTCTCGGCTCAAAAGAATTCACCCCAGCAATGGTCAAGAGCGTCTTCGATGAAATGTCGAAAGACGATCCTAAGAACCACTTCAGCGTCGGCATCATCGACGATGTAACCAATAACAGTCTGTCGTTCGATCCAAACTTCACGACCGAAGCGAAGGACCAAGTCCGTGCGTTGTTTTGGGGATTGGGCGCGGACGGCACGGTCAGCGCGAACAAGAACTCGATCAAGATTATCGGCGAAGAAACGCCGAACTATGCGCAAGGCTACTTCGTCTATGACTCGAAAAAATCAGGCGCGATGACGGTCTCGCATCTGCGTTTTGGTTCGGAACCCATCAAGAGCACATACCTGATTCAGCGCGCGAACTTCATCGCGGTGCATCAATTCAACTTTCTTGAGCGATATCAAATTCTCGACGCCGCGGAGAATGGCGCGACATTGCTGCTGAACAGTCCGTTCGAACCGGAAGAAGTTTGGGACAATCTGCCGCGTTCAGTTCAGGAACAGATCATCGCGAAAAAGATTAAGGTGCACTCAATCAACGCTTATCAGGTTGCAAAAGAAAATCAACTCGGAAATCGCACCAACACGATCATGCAGACGTGCTTCTTTGCGATCAGCGGCGTATTGCCGCGCGATGAAGCGATCACCAAGATCAAGGATTCGATTCGCAAGACCTACGGCAAACGCGGCGAGCCGGTGGTGCG
>JAJPKD010000024.1 GCA_021323895.1 Acidobacteriota bacterium
AATGGTGCCCCCGGCGCGATTCCAACGCGCGACCTTCCGCTTAGGAGGCGGACGCTCTATGCAACTGAGCTACGGGAGCACGTAACCGCAGAGGCTAGATTTTAGAGGCTAGAGGCTAGTCAATCAAATGGATTATGGGTTGTTCCAGCCTCTAACATCTAGCCTCTAACCTCTAGTCTCTAGCCTCTAACCTCTAACTCTGATACTTAATCAACGACCGCACGTCATAGCCCTGCAACTTGTCGCGGCCTGGCAAGAATTCGAGTTCCACGACGAATACCAGTCCTTCAACTTTCCCTCCCAGCCCTTCAACCAGATTACAAACCGCGCGAGCCGTGCCGCCGGTGGCGAGCAAATCGTCGGCGATGATCACTCGATGGCCTTCGCCGATGGCGTCACGGTGAATCTGCAAAGTGTCCTGGCCGTATTCGAGATCGTAAGAGATCGAGGCCGTCTCGGCGGGCAGTTTCTTTGGCTTTCGCACCGGCACGAATCCGGCGCCAAGGTGATAAGCCAACGCCGGCGCGAAGATAAAGCCACGCGCTTCAACCCCGACGACTGAGTCGATTTGCACGCCTTCATATTGGGCAGCGAGTGCATCGACGGTCTTTCGTAAACCTTCCGGATGCTTCAAAAGCGTGGTGATGTCATAAAAGTTGATGCCCGGCTTGGGAAAGTCAGGCACCTCGCGAATCAGTTGTTTCAGTTCATCCATAGTTTTCGATTGGGCTTAATTTTTGAATTCTTGATTCCATCCGATGACGCTAAGGCCAGATTTTCGAGCGGCTCATGATATCATCCCCCGCGTTCTTTCCGTTTCCCCAGCATCGAAAAACTTAACGCAGAGCCGCCGATGATGCCTCGTCTGCTAACCCGCGTGCTTCTCCTGTTCGCAGGCTGTGGTGTGTTCGGCCTGCGCGTTCACGCGCAACAGCCGACCCAAAATGAAGATGTCGTTCGCGTCAACACCGAGTTGGTGCAAACCGATTTCATGGTTTTCGACAAGCAGGGAAACTTCATCGACAACCTGAAGAAGGACCAACTTGTGCTGAAAATCGATGGCAAACCACGCGAGATAACCTTCTTCGATCGTGTCACCGCCGGCAGCCGCAACGAAGAAGCCCAACTCGCCGCCGCGCGCGGCAAGACGACGACGGGACCAGTCACAGCGGTCCCGCTTGATCGTGGCCGCATCGTGCTTTTCTTTGTCGACGACCTTCACTTGTCGCCGTCGAGTGTCACTTACGTGCGGGACACGCTTAAGCAGTTTGTCGATCGAGACATGGGCCAGAACGATGAAGCGGGGGTGGCCTCCGTTTCAGGCATGCTTGGTTTTGTTCAGCAGGTGACCAACAACAAGCGTGTTCTTCTGGCGGCGATCGACCGACTGCGAAGTCAAAAGACGTCTCTGCAAACGGCTGAATATCCACCGATGTCTGATTATCAGGCGCTGCTCATCTTGCAGCACGATCAGGATGTCTTCGATTTCTTTATCGATGCGCTCTTAAAAGAAGACCCGATGCTGGCGCGGCAAACGGCGGCTGAGATGGTAAATGCGCGCGCCGGCCAGATGATCGAGGAAGGATCGGCGATTACGACTCGGACGCTGGCAACCTTGAAAGGCTTTGTCGATCTCGCCGCCAACATGCCCGGCCGAAAGATTGTGTTCTTCATCTCCGACGGGTTCTTCATCGATCGAAACAGGTCCGATAACTACGACCATTTGCAGCGAATCACGGCTGCGGCGGGGCGAGCCGGCGTCGTCATCTTTTCCGTCGATTCGCGCGGGCTGACCACTGGTCTTCCCGACGCCAGCATGTCAGTCGCAGTAGATCCATCCGGCCGCTTGCAGCGCGCGGCAATTGGCGAACTCCGTGCGTCGCAGGACGCGATGAATGTCGTCGCCAGCGATACTGGCGGCCGCGCTTTTTTCAACTCTAATTCGCTATCGAATTCGGTCTCGACCGCGCTCAAAGAAACTTCTGTTTATTATTTGCTGGCCTGGCGACCCGATAACGAGGAGCAGCGCAATCCCAAGTATCGCAAGGTCGAAGTCAGTATCGCGGGCCGTTCCGATTTGGTGGTGCGCTATCGGCGCGGTTTTGGCGAACCGCCATCGAGTGAAACTGCGAAGTCAAACAACTCTACTCCGCCGCCCAAAGTTCCCAATGAACAGATTAATGCGGTGCTGCGCGGAACTTATCCGGTCACCAACCTGCCGGTTTCAATCTCGCTGAATTTCCTGGACACGGCGCGATACGGCGGCACGCTGACCACATCGATTAAGGTCAACACTCAGTCGCTCTCCATCGATAATCAGTCAGGCGGGCCAACATCTGTCGTCGATGTCGCGGGTGTGGTGCTGAACGATCAAGGCAAGGCAGTCAGCAGCTTCAATAAGCGTTTCACGATCAAGATCACGCCGAACGGAGCGGTCGCAAAGCCCCCAGAGACCGTGTTCTACAATCATTTCGCGCTGGTCAAACCCGGTTTGTATCAAGTTCGTATAGCGGCTGTCGATGTGAAGACCGGAACCAGTGGCAGCGCTTTCGAATGGATTGAAATTCCGGATTTGCAATCCAGCGAGTTGGCGCTAAGCAGCTTGATCGTCGGCGAGCGCAAACTTGAAATTGAAGGCCAGCAAGCTGAAGCAAGCGCGAATGAATCGGCCAAACCGGCCGAAATGCAGCAGGTCGTTCTCAACGTCGATCATCGGTTTGCGCGCAGTTCAGTGCTGCGATTTCTCACCTTTGTTTACAACGCAAAAACAGCGTCGGTCGAAACGAATCCGTCTCAAACGAGCGCCACAGCGACGAAGACTTCTCTTCCCGATTTGGCCGTGCAAGTGCAGGTGTTTCGCGATAACGAACCGGTCATCACCGCGCCGCTGCATAAGATCAATGTTGAGGGTCAGCCGGACATGCAGCGCGTTTCTTATGCGGCAGATTTAAAGCTCAACGATCTGTCGCCGGGCCAGTACGTTTTGCAATTGACGGTGATCGACCGGATCGCAAAAGCCAGCGCGTCGCAAAAATTCAGCTTTCAGGTAGAGTGAGGGGCGCGCAATTCAGCGCGCCAGAATCGAGCAGAGTTATTCGATTGCCTCAACCACGATCTGTTTCTTTTCGCGCGAACGAATAATCGAGAGCGTGTGTTTCTTTTCGCTGGCGAAGGGCTGGCTCACTGTCCAGGAGCTGCCGGGAGTCAACGCCTTTCCGTCAACCGATTCAATTACGTCGCCTTCACGAATGCCGCCCCGGGCCGCCGCGCTGTTTTCCTGGACCGCCACGACGAGAAATCCATTCTGGGCGCCTAGACGCAAAGCCGCGCGCGGCGTTAAGGCCATCGTTTGAATTCCGATCCGTCGCAATCCGAAGAAAGCACCAGGCACCGTCGTCATCTCAATTCGCCGCTCAAACATCGGACTAAACGATCCGCCCAGCGTCACGGGAACTGAAAAAGGCGCGGGCGCAGCCGGCCGGCGAATTGTGAAGCGCACCTGCTCGCCGCTGCCGGCTTCACCCAACAACTTCGAAAATTCTTCGGCGCTCTTTACGTCCGTTTGGTTGACCTGAATAATCACGTCGCCCGGCTGTAACTTCGCCATCGCCGCCGGGGTTCCGGGCGCGATTGAAGTAAGCAGAATCCCAACCTGTCCCTTGATCAAATCGCTCACTTGATCATCGCGCCAGCCGTTGGCAAGGAATGCCGCGCGCGCCGACGCATCGACCGGTTCGCCGCGCACGCCCAGCAGAGGCCGCGGCACGCTTGCCTTGCGGGCGAGCACCCGCCGCGTCGCGGCGCGAATGCGATCGGCGCCAACTATTTTCGCCTGATCACCTTCAATCGAATCGACGATCCCGATCGTCATGCCTGATTGATCGCAAGCAATACCACCGATTACATCGGGCGTTAATTTCGCTCCTTGAACAGTGAAACCATCGAGCATTCCCGAAGTGGCCACAGTTAGCGTGGAAACCGTCGCATCGATTTTGCCGACTTTGACGTAAGTGTTTCGCGTTGAGGCTTCACCTTCAGGCGCAGCCGGTTCTGGCGCAAAAATTTGCAGCGCCTCGCCCGGTTGAAGTCTTGCGACTGTAACTTTCGGCGTCAACGCCTGCAGACCGGTGACTTGCAGGATCGACAATCCGGTTTCCGCGTCGAGACCGACCAACCGCGCGCGCAACTTCTTCCCATCAGCCGTGATGGCCCACAAGTCAGGCTCGAGGCTCGTCCTCATCAAACCAAAAGGATAGGTTGTCGCGGCGCGCGCTTTCATTTCGGGAAATGCTCGTTCGAAATCGGCCAGTTCGATCTCGGCGGCAGCTTGCGGCAATCGGGCCGCGATCGTTTTTCCATCGTCCATCACCCAGCCCGCGATGATGCTGGCATGAGCATCGCTCGTCAGTGTTTCGGGATCGATTGTTTCCACGACCCCGTTTTCGCCGTTTTGGCGCAGCAGCAAACGCAGAATCTTCACGCCGCTCAATCGATGCACAATCGTGACTACTTGAGGAGCAACACTCGCATCGCTCGAGATAACCGTCACGCGAGCAGGCGGCAAAGGAACTCTTCTGATCTGTTTCCGCGGTAAAGGCTGCGGCGCGGGCGGGGCTTGCGCCGTGGTGGTGGCGACGGTTTGTGCGGAGACCGGAGACGCAGTCAGCGCCGCCGCGAAGATCGCGGCGCCAATTACTTGAAATGAAAACTTCCTGATCATCGTCTTACCAATCCCGGCTGTTCGTCATGCTCACCGGCACCCGACTGTCGTTGAATCGTTGCGAGCCAAAGCTAACCGGCGGCAACAGAATCTGGTGGCTTCGGCCGCGCTCATCGCGAACTGTAACGACCGTTGGATTGAGCGGCGCGCTCAAGGAGACTTCGCCGGCGCGATCCTGATTCAGTCGAATCGATTCGGCGGGTGAAGCATTGAAATCGTTAGTCGTGTTTCCTGAGGTCCTGACTGCTGCCGGTCGAAAACCGTTTGGATGTTTCGGCGTTGTATCGCCTGGAACCGCAGTCGCAACCGTATCGCTCGGCGGCTGCTTCACATCAACTGGCCCAACTGACGGAACAGTCGGTGTCTTTGGCGCTTCCTGGCCGCCGTTTGTACTCAGTGTGTTCGTGGGCTGCATCGGCGTCCTCTGATTGATCCAAACCAGCCCCGCGACCACCATGACGGCCAGGGCCGCCACCGCGATTCCCGGCGTACTCATAACGAAACGAAAAATGTAAGGTTGGCGCGAGCGAGCTGAATTCTCACGAGCAATTCTGGCGCGCAAGCGCATGTCGAAATCCGCCGGCGCGCCTACCGGAGACAGGCTGCCCACCAACTCCCGCAACCGCGATCGCTCAGCTTGAAACTGTCCGCACGCCGCGCACGTCGCAAGATGCGTTTCCGTTTGTCCGCTCAAGCGTTGGCCTAATTCCGATTCGTCAATTTCCCGCCGCACCACGCGGCAATCTGTTCCGTTCATGATTGTTACCACCTAAACATAATGGCGCATCTTGTCGCGCAAGAAATTTCTCGCGCGATTGATGCGCGACTTCACTGTGCCTTCGCTCGTCCGCAAAATCTGCGCGATCTCGTCGTAACTCTTCCCTTCCACATCGCGCAGCACGAGCGGCGCGCGATACTTTTCCGGCAGCGTGCTGATCGCCCGTTTCACTACGCGGCGCTGCTCCAAATCGACGAGGTTCGCGTCCGGCAGCGGCTTCTCGTCCGGCGCGTCAAAGTCCTTCGCCTCTTCGCCTTCGCCGCCGGTCAATAATCCAGTCAAAGAAACCAGACGGCGACGTTTGCGTTTGCGCAGTTCGCTGATCGCCAGGTTCGTCGCAATCCGATAAATGTAAGTCGAGAACGCGTGCGTCGTTTGATAGCGCTCGGCCGCGCGATAGACACGCAGGAAAGTCTCCTGGGCCAAATCGACCGCGCCGTCATAATCGTTCGTCATCCGATAGATGTAACTCGTGATCTGATTTCGATAGCGGCTGACGAGTTCGGCGAACGCATCTTCGTCGCCCGCCAGCGTGCCTTCGAGCAACGCGTGGTCCGTTGCCTTTTCGACGATGACAGGCGCGGGCATGGCCGCCGCAAAATTCAAATCCTCGATCGAACTAAGCGTTCTCATCAGGCAGGAAGGGCTCTCGCTGGTACCGCAAATTGTTAATTTGCGTCGCATGCGCAAGTTGGTACCTTGCGCGTTCTATCGGTCAGTTTTCGCAAATTGCCAATTTGCGCTACGTTTTCGCGGAAATTATACATCGGCCCGCGATGACCTCAGCAATCTACACGCAGTTTTTGGGGAGAAGTTCCGGAAAGTTCGGGAGCGCCGACATCCTTATCGGCGGGTCGCCAGCATCTGTGCTGGCGCTCTTTATCTAGGGGTTACCTGACGCAGCTTCAGGACTTTGAAACAGCGAATCCTCTATTTTTCCGCCGTAGGTAATCGTCAGGATTTTCTTTTCGAGGACTTGTTTGCCGTCCTCAAGCGTAACGGTGCGGTAAGGCACCTGGGTGCCCTGAGCGACGCGATAATCGTAGAACCGTTTTGTGTATTTTACCGGAGTCGAGGATCCTGGCGG
>JAJPKD010000082.1 GCA_021323895.1 Acidobacteriota bacterium
GACATGAGCATCCCCTCAACCGAAAAACCCTTCGACAAAACTGCTGAGGCCGAACCGCAACTGCGGGATCTGTTCGCATTTTCTGCTGGTAATCGCATCTTCGCGGTGTTCGAAGACCAGGTTGAAGGAACTGCGGAAGGAAAACGTCCGGCGCGCCTGCCGCATAGTCCGCCGAGCGTGCTCGGAATTGTTTGTGTTCGCGGCAGAATGCTGACGACACTGGATCCGGTCGCGCTGATCGGGGATGAACCCGCAACTTGGCCGAACGGGTTACCCTTGGTGATTGCCCTTCGGGGTGATGAACAACTCGCATTGGCCGCCGATTCATTGCGGGAAACGGTCACCATCTCTGAGGCAGACATTGAGCCTGTGGAAGCCAATCAGCCTGAGCAGGTCGATGCAGTGCTCATCGGAGTCGCACGTTACGGCGGGGAAAAACTCACAATCCTGAACGCTAACAGCCTGTTTGCGGCGGCTTTTCAGAGACCTGAGCGAAGGCGCCGACGGTTCTGAATCATACGCTGCAACTCCCTCAAGGCCTTGCCTTTCGGCGCTTTTGCCTGTCATACTTGCCCGCGTTAATTCCTGCTCTCGCGCCACGACGGAAGTGGCGCCGGTCCGTGCTTGAAGGCGACGACGTTCGGCTGAAGAGAGAGTGAGGTTAGTTGTCAACCAGGAGAGCCGCTCTCGTTAAAGCCAGAGCATCGGGTGTCGCGTTCCACCGCGAAGGTTAGAGACTTCACCAGCGATTGAAAGACCCGTCCGAGCTTCCCTTAGCACCAGAGGATTAGAAATACATGGCTACGAAACTTTATGTTGGGAACCTATCGTTCCAGACAACCAGCGAGGATCTGAAAGAACACTTTGCGCAAGCAGGCACGGTCGAATCGGCGTCAGTCGTTGAAGATCGCATGACGGGCCGCTCGCGCGGCTTTGGCTTTGTCGAAATGGCAACTCCCGAAGAAGCTGCAGCGGCGATTGAGCAGTTCAATGGAAAGGAATTCGCGGGACGAAATTTGACCGTGAATGAAGCTCGACCGAGAACTGATCGCGGACCTGGCGGCGGCGGCTACGGCGGCGGTGGTAACCGCGGCGGCGGTGGCTATGGTGGTGGCGGAGGTTACGGCGGCGGCGGTGGCCGTGGCGGTCGCGACAAAGACCGCGGTGGCCGTGGCGGCAGCCGCAACGACCGCGAACCCCGTTGGTAAGTCAGTGACATCCTGCGGGAGCGGGTGGGTTACTTGCAGAAACTGAGAAGGCAAAGGTGAATCGGCGCCCACGCGTCCAATTCAACCTTTGCCTTTTTTTGTTTTTGGAGTGCGGCGACTCGTCGCCGCTTTGCAAAGCGCTGACAAGTCAGCGCACTCCAAATTATTTCCTCGATTCCGGAGTGATCTTCAAAGTCATTCGCCGTCCATCGCGCATTAACTCGACTTCATATTCCTGGCCGGCTTTCATCTCGCCCAGCGCGTAGGTGTAGTCGTAAACGTTCTTCACATCGTGCCCGGCCAACTTAACGATCTTGTCGCCGGCTTTCAGTCCAGCTTTCGCCGCCGGTGAATCGTCGCGCACGCCGTCGAGCTTCAAACCATCATTCGAATCGGCGTAATTCGGAATCGTGCCGAGATAGACTCGGAAGCCGGTCGAGCGTCCCTGCGATTCACTCTTCGCGACCGTGTACGTCGGACGCTTGTCACTCTTGTCAACGTCGCGAACGATGTTGGCGACGAACGAGACGATGCGCGCCTCGCCTTCATAGTTGATCTTGTCCGCGGTGTCCGTGGGCTTGTGATAGTCGTTGTGCGTTCCAGTCCAGAAGAAGAGCACGGGAACTTGCTTCGCGTAGAACGATGAATGGTCGCTGGGGCCGTAGCCGTCTTCGTTCAAAGTAAGAAGAAACGGCTTGCCCGGATCCATGGTCACGACGGGCTGGCCGTTCGCGCCAACCACGATCGGCATCACCGGCACATTCAACGAAATATTTCCTGAGCCAACGGCTGGCGCGTTCACCGAAACTGCGACGCTCTGCATTGAGTTCTCAGAATCTACCATCGAGCGCCATTCCTGTGACGTGCCGATGCCGCCAATGATTAGTTTCTTCTCCGCTAATCGCCCAATCATGTCCATATTGATCATCGCGACGGTGTTTGCCAGCGGCACGACGGGATGATTCACGTAATAATCCGATCCGAGCAGACCTTCTTCTTCGCCACTGAAAGCGATAAAGACAATCGTCCGGCGCGGTTTTGGATTTGAGGTCGAGAGAATCCGCGCGAGTTCCAGCAAACCAGCCGTTCCCGAGGCGTTATCGTCGGCACCATGATGAATATCGCCTTCGCGCGGTGCGAGGCTGCCTTCACCACCGCGGCCAAGATGGTCATAGTGCGCGCCGATCACGATGGTTTCGTCTTTCAATTTCGGATCGCTGCCGAGCAGCATGCCGATGACGTTGTAGGAAGGTGATTCAATGCGATTGACGTTTACTTCCACGTTCAGCTTCGCGCCCATCAGCGGCATCCGCAATGGATTTCCACTCGAGGTGCGCGCGTCTGCGGCTTTCTCCGCCGCATCAAGTTCTGCATTAAGAAGCTTCTTCGCAAGTTTCTGCGAAATCACGATGACTGGAATTCCGGCTTCGCCCGCGTTGTCGTAAGCCAGTCGCGACATGCGATCGTGTTGCAGAATTTCCTCGCTGGCGATAATCAGGAGCGCCTTGGCGCCGGCAGCCCGCGCGGCAGCGGCTTTGAATCTAATCTGGCCCGCCTGCGTGAATTGTCCGTGCGGATTGTCGCCGTCCGGTGTGCCGGCAAAAGCGATCGCGACGCGATCCTTTGCATTCGAGACGGCGTAATCGTTGTACTTCAATTCCGCCGACGAAATTCCGTAACCGGCAAAAACCATTTCGGCATTCTTGATCGAACCGTTAGTCGAAAATCCGAGCGGCATCCAGTCTTCGCCGACCGCGAACTGCGCCATGTCATCCGCCTTCCCCGGATTCACGAAGAGCAGATTGTTCTTCCCAAGTTCGACTTTTGAGACGAAAGGAAATGGTTGTAGGTAGCGCGCCTCGACCGAGCCCGCAGCATTCCGCGTGCGAATCTCCGGGAGAACCGGACGCAAGCCGAACCGCTTGAACTCGCCGGCGATGTATTGCGCGGCGTCGTTTGCGCCCTTCGTTCCGGTGCGCCGGCCTTCGAGCGGATCGGACGCGAGATAGCCGATGATCTTTTGGAGACGATCGACGCTGGGGCCAGAAGGTTGCTGCGCGAATACGGCGGCCGAGAGCGCCAGCGAGAGAAACAGTGTAACTCTTAGAAATTTGCGAATCATAGACACCTCGATTCGATTAGGTTCTGCGGCTTCGCATCCAAATTACTCAACCCAATCAGCAATAAAAATATTCGTGTCGCCCGGCTTCGCATCGTTGCGATTTGAAGCGAAGACCAGCTTCTTTCCATCAGGCGAGAACATCGGAAAACCATCAAAGGTCGGATTGAAGGTGATGCGCTCCATGCCGGTGCCGTCCACCTTGATCATGTAAAGGTCGAAATCGCGTCCCTTCGGATCGGCGACGTTCGAAGCGAAGATGATGCGCTTGCCGTCAGGAAAAAAGTACGGCGCGAAGCTCGCCTTGTTCAGATGCGTCACCTGCCGCTTGTTCGAACCGTCCGCGTTCATCACCCAAATGTCGAGCACCGTCGGGCGAATCAAGTTTTGTTTCAGCAGCGCGACGTAATCCGACTTTTCTTTTTCAGTCTGCGGATGATATGCGCGATAGACGATCTGCTTCCCGTCATAAGACCAAAACGGCCCGCCGTCGTAGCCCAATTCATTTGTCAAGCGCTTCACGTTCTTGCCATTCCGATCCATCGTGTAGATGTCCAAATCGCCATCGCGTTTGGAAGTGAAGACCAGCTTGCCCTGGCGGTTGATCGTGGTCTCAGCGTCGTAGCCCGGCGACGTGGTCAATCGTTTCAGATTCGACCCGTCGGGATTCGCGCTGAAGATTTCGTAGCTGTCATAGACCGCCCACACGTAACCTTGCGAGAAATCGGGCTTCGGCGGGCAGGGCTTGCCGCCGAGATGCGTGGACGAATAAAGAATCTTTTTGTTACCCGGGAAAAAATACGCGCAGGTCGTGCGGCCGTCGCCGGTCGAAACCAGCTTCACGTCCGACCCGTCGATGTTCATCGTGTAAATCTGATCGCAATCGTGACCTTCGCGCGTCGATTGAAAGATCAGCTTCTTGCCGTCGGATGAAAAGTAGGCTTCCGCGTTCTCTCCACCAAAGGTGAGCTGGCGAATGTTCTGGAGATGTTTTTCCGCCGGAAGCGGATTGGTGGTTTGAGACAAAGGAGTCTTGTTCTGCGCGGAATTATCCGAACCGCAGAGGACACAGAGAAAGATAAAAAGAACCGTTAATGCAGCCAGTTTCATCCGTTTCCTTTCACTAAGGCGATTGAGAGTCGCTTACCGACTCGTGGCCAGTGGCAATCTCACTTGCGGGCGTCGCGCTTCGTGTTCTTAGGCAGAGCGGTTATTAACGCACGTAGGGCCGCATTCACCGACTCAGAATCCGCAAAAACCTTCGACACTTCAGGGTCAAGAAGCACGACGGTTCGATCTTTTGAGATGCGGCGGGCAAATCTGTTGGGTTTGGCCTTCGAGTAATCGAAATCGTATTCTGGCTGCATATCGTTGGATCGGCGTGTCTTACTCGATGTTTTCTTCATAAGCTTTGTTTTCCTTCAGCGTACGCAAACGAGCGCTGATGATGCGAATTCTCTCACCTTGTCGTTCCGTAAAACAAACCACGAGCAACCGTTGGTTTATCGAATGCCCTATTATCAATTCTCTCAACTCGATACCCGAGTGCTCTTCATCCTCGAAGATGCGGGCCACAGGGTCATCGAAAACTGTGGTCGCTTCATCGAAGCTAACGCCATGTTTGACGAGGTTTGACCTCGCCTTCTCTGCGGTCCATTCAAATTTGTAGGCCACGGAAGCTAACTATTCTTCCTCTCGAACTCCTGCATGAACTGAACCAGCGCCTCACATCCTTCTTTCGGAAACGCGTTGTAGATCGACGCGCGGATGCCGCCGACACTGCGATGCCCTTTCAACCCGTCGAGCCCTTGCGCCGTCGCTTCACTCGCGAACTTCTTTTCCAGATCTTCTGATGGCAGACGGAAAGTGACGTTCATCATCGAACGGCAATCCGGATCGGCGTGACCGCGATAGAAATCAGTCGCGTCGATCGCATCGTAGATAAGCTTCGCCTTAGCCTCGTTCTCGGCTTGCATGCCGCCCAGGCCGCCTTTGTCTTTCAGCCATTTGCAAACGAGATTCAGGATGTAAATGCCCCAAGTGTTCGGCGTGTTGTAGAGCGATTTGTTTTTGACGTGCGTGTTGTAGTCGAGCATCGTTGACAAACCTTCGCGCACGCGCGGCAGCAGATCTTCGCGAATGATCAC
>JAJPKD010000186.1 GCA_021323895.1 Acidobacteriota bacterium
CCGATATTTTTGTGCAGAACAACATTGATCGGGTGATGGCGGGCACCAGCAAAGCTGAGGTTACGCTAACCACGCAAATCGCCAAGGTACAAGATCAGATCAAGAAAAAAGAGCAGGAGCGATTCGCATTCGCCAAAGCGCACAACCTTCCGATTGACAGCACTCCAGGAAGCAATCTTGAGCAGCAGCGCCTTCAGATCTACAGCCAACAACTGCTGGCAGCCGAAAATGATCGGCGGACTCAGGAGGCTATTTACGACGCTGCTCGCGATGCCTCGCAGCCTTTGACCGCTCCCGAAGTGCAATCGGACCAGCGAATTCAAAAGCTTCGCGAGAAGATCGGAAACCTGGAAGACAAACGCAACGAACTGTTGCAGATCTACACGCCTGAATGGCCTGCAATCAAGCAGATTGATGCACAGCTCGAACCTCTCCGCAAACAACTCGATGAAGCTCCCAAGGAAGTGCTGGCAGCTCTAAGATCCAAGCGTGATTCGGCCATTGCCCACGAAAAGAGCTTGGTTGCCGCTTACGCAAAAGAGCATGGGGTCACGACTCAGCAAACCAAAGACAAGATTGACATGGCAATGATTACGCAGGACTTGGAAACCGAGAAGCAGTATCTCAACACGCTGACCCAACGGTTGCGAGAGCTGACTGCTACTTCGGGAACCACTTCCGCTAGCGATGTGAGCGTGTCCACTTACAGCCGCTTGCCGCATGAACCCGTGGGGCCTGCTCGCTTGAGGACAATCGGGCTCGCGTTCGTCATGGCAGTTTTGGCGGGCATTGGACTGGCTTTCTTGTTGGATTTCCTCGACGACACCTTGAAGTCAGTTGACGACGTGGATCGTTACCTGCATCTACCGGCTCTGGCTCTTATTCCCGCAGCGCGTGGGGAAAAAGGAAAGCTGAAAGGAGCCGAAACCGCGCCAACTCCGACGACGGCTTTGGCCATGGTTAACGATGTCCGTTCACCCATCGCTGAATCTTATCGGCATTTGCGCACGTCATTGCTGCTGTCCTCTGCAGGCACTCATCCGCGCACCATTCTCGTGACTTCCAGTCAGCCATCGGAAGGCAAGACCACCACGGCAATCAATACAGCCTTCATGCTGGCCCAAACCGGCGCCGAAGTTCTGATCATCGATTGCGACTTGCGCCGGCCGCGACTGCATTCGCATTTCAACCTGCCGAACGCCCGAGGCTTGACCAATTGCCTGTCGGGCGATGGGAGCGACCTCGACGAGTTGCTGCACTCATATGACAAGCAGCCAAACTTGAAGCTTTTGACGTCTGGCCCGATTCCGCCAAACCCAGCCGAACTCCTGGGCTCGGAAGAAATGCGCAAGTTGCTTACTTCGCTTAGCCAGCGCTTCACGCACATCATCGTCGATTCGCCGCCGGCGATTTCCTTCACCGACGCGTCAATTCTTTCGACGTTCGTCGATGGCGTAATTCTGGTGGTCCACGGCGGGCGCAGCTCGCGCGCGGTCGTGCGTCGCGCGAAACAAAAACTCACCGACGTGGGCGCGCATATCTTCGGCGTCGTGCTCAACAACGTGAAGATCGAAACCAAGAGCGATTACTACTACGCGGGTTACTATGGCGGCTACTACGACTCTGGCTATTACACTTCGGAAGAGGAAAACTCCAAAGAAGAAGATGCGAGCGCAGCGTCGGCTTAATCGCCCCTGCATCAACTAATTCATGCCTGGTCAATTTTGTGTCATCGCGCCTGACGTAAAACTCGGGCGCGATGTTGCTATTTACAACTTCGTAAACCTTTACGGCTGCGAGATCGGCGACGGTACCAAGATTGGCACGTTCGTCGAAATTCAAAAGAACGCGCGCGTCGGCCGCAACTGCAAAATCTCGAGTCACAGTTTCATCTGCGAAGCGGTCACCATCGAAGATGAGGTCTTCATCGGCCACGGCGTCATCTTTATCAACGATAAATTTCCCCGCGCCACAAACACAGCTGGAGAATTACAGACTGAAGCTGATTGGACTCCGGTGCCGACTATCGTGAAGCGCGGCGCCAGTATCGGCAGCGGCGCGACAATTCTCTGCGGCGTGACGATCGGTGAGCGCGCTATTGTCGGGGCCGGCGCGGTTGTCACCAAAGATGTTCCGGCGGAGAGCACAGTGGCGGGAAATCCTGCGACCATCGTCCCGCGATAGGATGCTCCACATCTCTCCTTCAATTCACTTTTGATCGAAGGCTCGTTATTCTCTGAGCGCAATGAAAGCAATTAATGTTGGCGTGATTGGATGCGGATACTGGGGGCCAAACCTCATCCGCAACTTTGTCGATAACGACTCTGCGCGGTTGCAGTGGATTTGCGATGTTGACGAACGACGACTGGCGAAAATGTCGCGCCGCTATCCCTTCGCCCAAACTACCACCGACTATCAGAAGCTTGTCAACGACAGCGACCTGGATGCTGTGGCCGTGGTTACGCCGGTTGCTACTCACTTCACCATCGCCAGCGAGCTCTTGCGCGCCGGCAAACATGTGCTACTGGAAAAACCGCTCGCGGCCAACGTCGAACAGGCTGAACAGTTGATCGAATTGGCCGAGCAGAACTCGCGCATCCTGATGGTTGACCACACCTTCGTTTACACCGGCGCCGTGCGCAAGATGAAAGAGATCGTCGCCAGCGGTGAGTTAGGTGAACTGCTTTACTTCGATTCGGTGCGGATCAATCTCGGCTTGTTTCAGCGCGACATCAACGTGCTGTGGGATTTGGCGCCGCACGATCTTTCGATCATGGATTACCTGATCGCCAGACAGCCGGAAGGCCTCAGCGCAATCGGCAGTTGTCACATCGAAGCAGGAATCGAAAACATTGCTTACCTGATCACCAAGTTTCCCGACGACTTCATTGCGCACTTTCATTTCAACTGGCTCGCGCCGGTGAAGATTCGGCACACGCTGATCGCCGGCAGCAGCAAGATGATTCTTTACGACGACATTGAGCCGACTGAGAAAGTCCGCGTGTACGACAAGGGCGTGACGGTTGGCGATCGCGAAGCTGATTATCAAACGCTGGTGAGTTATCGCACGGGCGATGTGTGGGCGCCGAAGCTCGACACGACCGAGGCGCTGCGTTATGTCGTCGCGGAATTCATCGATTCGATTCGTGCCGGGCGACCTCCGCTCACGGATGGCCACGCCGGACTGCGCGTGGTACGCCTGCTCGAAGCCGCGCAGAAATCGATCAAGTGCGGAGGGCAGTACACGCCGGTGTAATAGCGCAAATTGCCAATTTGCGAACTATGAAAGTTCCTTTACTCGATCTTCAAGCCCAATACGCCACGATTCGCGATGATGTCCGCGCGGCCGTTGATCGCGTTTTTGAGACTCAGCATTTTGTTCTCAGCGGAGAAGTAAAGGCACTGGAAGAAGAACTCGCGCGCTATTGCCAAACAAAATACGCGATCGGCTGCGCGTCGGGATCAGACGCGTTGCTGCTCGCGCTGATGTCTTGCGGCGTAGCCGAAGGCGACGAGGTCATTACTACCCCGTTCAGCTTCTTTGCTACGGCGAGTGCGATCACGCGGCTGGGCGCGCGGCCCGTTTTCGTGGATATCGAAGAACGCACTTACAACATCGATCCCGCGCAAATCGAGAAAGCAATCACAGAAAAGACGAAGGCGATCATGCCGGTGCATCTTTATGGGCAATGCGCCGATATGAATCCGCTGATCGAATTGAGCGAGCGCCGCGGCATTCCGATTGTCGAAGATGCGGCACAGGCCATCGGCGCTGAGGATCGACGCCGGCGCGCAGGTTCGTTGGGCACGATCGGATGCTTCAGTTTCTATCCTTCAAAGAGCCTGGGCGGCGCGGGTGATGGCGGCATGATCGTGACAAGCGATCTCGAACACGCGCGGCGTCTGCACATGCTGCGCGTGCACGGCGAAGAAACCAAATACCATCACAAAGTCGTGGGACTGAACAGCAGGCTCGATTCGTTGCAGGCCGCGGTGTTGCGGGTGAAGCTGCCGCATCTCGACGAATGGATCGCGGCGCGTCAACGCAAAGCTCAGCAGTATGAATTGATGTTCCTCGATGCAGGCTTATCCGAAGAAGTTCAGATGCCTTTCGTGCGTCCGGGCGCGCGTCACATTTTTCATCAGTTCGTGATTCGCGTAGCCGCCGACCAGCGCGACGCGCTGCGAAATCATCTGCGCGAAAACGAGATCGGTTCGGACGTTTACTACCCGGTGCCGCTGCACTTGCAGGAGTGCTTCGCTTATTTGGGTTATCGGGAAGGTGATCTGCCGGCCAGCGAAAGGGCGGCGAAGGAAACGCTCGCCTTGCCGGTCTATCCTGAACTCACCGACGAGCAACAGGACTACGTCGTGAATAAGATCGCGGAGTTTTTCAGCGCGATTCGGGCGGGCGAAACGCAGGCACAGGGTTGTGCCACTTAGACAGATCCCCAACTCATCGTGTTAGCGGTGACGGCGTGATTCACGTCGCGGCCTTCGGCTTCCTGCCGGGCCAGTTCCAGATCGTGATCAACCATCAGCCTGACCAAACCTTCGAAACTGACTTTCGGTTCCCATCCAAGTTTCTCGCGCGCTTTGGTCGCATCGCCTAAAAGCAGATCGACTTCCGCCGGGCGAAAGTAGCGTGGATCGATCTCGGCGTACTGTTCCCAATCGAGATCGAGATAGCCGAAAGCCTTTTCGATGAATTCGCGGACCGAATGCGTCTCACCAGTGGCCACAACGTAATCGTCAGCCTCGTCCACGTTCATCATCAGCCACATCGCTTCGACATAATCGCGCGCGTAACCCCAATCGCGCCGTGCATCAAGGTTGCCCATGTAGAGCTTGTCCTGCAGGCCGAGCTTAATGCGCGTCGCCGCGCGCGTGATCTTCCGCGAGACGAAAGTTTCGCCGCGTCGCTCGGATTCGTGATTGAACAGGATGCCGTTGCACGCAAACATGCCGTACGACTCGCGATAGTTCACAGTGATGTGATACGCATAGGCCTTGGCGCAAGCGTAAGGCGAGCGCGGATGAAACGGCGTCGTTTCGGTCTGCGGCGATTCGGCGACTTTGCCGTACAGTTCGGACGACGAAGCCTGATAAAACTTTGGCTTGATGCCAATTTCCCGAATCGCTTCGAGAAATCGCACCGTGCCCAAGCCCGTCACTTCGCCAGTGTATTCGGGAATATCGAAGCTGACGCGCACGTGCGACTGCGCGCCGAGATTATAGATTTCGTCGGGCTGGACCTGCTTCAGGATCGTGTTCAGCGAACTCGAGTCGTTGAGATCGCCGTACAGCAAACGCAGCCGCGTTCCCTCTTCATGCGGATCCTGATAAAGATGATCGATGCGATCGGTATTGAATGACGACGAGCGCCGAATGATGCCGTAAACGTTATAGCCTTTTTCGAGCAGCAACTCCGTCAGGAACGAGCCATCCTGGCCCGTGATGCCTGATATTAGTGCGGTCTTAGCCATATTAATTTTGAGTCAGCGTAAAATTAGCGTCGTGATTTTCCTCGCGAGCAATAGCGGACGCGTTTCTGTGGTGTCGATCTTTTTGATACCATAACTAACCTCAGGCTTCAGAGCAAGCGCCGACTCTGTTAACGAGAGCGGCGTGAACGAAAAATCTAAAGGTAATTGTCTTCGATTGCATAATAAATTCCCTTACAGACGAGTAGTGGTTACGGGCGGAGCAGGTTTTCTGGGACGCTTCGTCATCGAAAAACTCAACGCCTTTGATGGCGTCGAAGTCTTTATCCCGCGCAGCAACCAGTACAATCTGATCGAAAAAGATGACATCGTGCGGCTGCTGAACGACACGCAGCCGGATCTCGTGATTCATCTCGCGGCCGTGGTTGGCGGCATCGGCCACAATCAGAAGAATCCCGGCAAGTTCTTTTATGACAACCTGATGATGGGCGCGCAGCTCATTGAGCAATCGCGGTTGCATGGCGTGAAGAAATTTGTCGCCACCGGAACTGTCTGCGCCTATCCAAAGTTCACGCCCGTGCCTTTCAAAGAAGACGACATTTGGAATGGCTATCCGGAAGAGACCAATGCGCCCTACGGACTCGCGAAAAAAATGATGCTGGTCCAGTCGCAAGCGTATCGGGAGCAATACGGATTCAATTCGATCTTCCTGCTGCCGGCGAATCTTTATGGCCCGGGCGACAATTTCGATTTGGAAACGTCGCACGTGATTCCGGCGCTGATTCGCAAATGCGTCGAAGCGAGGCGACTGGGATCTGAGTTCGTCGAAGTTTGGGGATCAGGAAAACCTTCGCGCGAATTTCTTTATGTGGAAGACTGCGCCGACGGACTGGTCAAAGCGGCCGCGGCATACGACGACAGCGATCCGGTGAACCTCGGCAACGGGCGCGAGGTCGTCATCAAGGATTTGGTGGAAACGTTTGCGCGTCTTGCCGGATTTGAAGGCGAGATTCGCTGGCGCACCGACAAGCCCGATGGCCAGCCGCGCCGGCAGCTCGACACGTCACGCGCGTGGGAACGGTTTGGATTTCGCGCACAGACCTCACTCGAAGATGGATTGCGCAAGACAATTGATTGGTACGAAACCGCGTTTATGGCGCGCGGGGCGTAATGTCTCTCACGAACGGGTTTATGCTTCCAAAGATCAGCATCGTCACGCCATCATTCAATCAGGGCAAGTTCATCGAAGAGACGATTCGGTCGGTTCTCGATCAGAATTACCCGAATCTTGAATACATCATCATTGATGGCGGCAGCACCGATGAGACGGTTGACGTAATTCGCCGATACGAGGATCGAATTGACTATTGGGTGAGCGAGAAAGATCGTGGTCAGGTACACGCCATCAATAAAGGCATCGAGCGAACTACCGGCGACATTTTCGGGTTTCTGAACAGTGACAATCTTTACTTGCCGGGCACGTTCGACACTGTTGCGAAGTATTTTCAGGATCACCCGAAGGCCGAATGGGTTTGTGGCGACACGATGATGTTCGGCGAAGGGCATAAGACCGAAGTCATCGAAACCGTCGTGCCAAAGTCCGCGGCGCACTGTCTCTCGTGGGCCTACACGGCGCCACAACCGGGTCACTTTTGGAAGCGTGAATTAATAGCGGGCGGCTTCGATGAAGCTTGGCCTTATGATTTCGATCACGATCTGTACGTGCGACTGCTGCTGGCTGGGCATCGGTGCGAACACATTCCGCAGACGTTTGCCGGCTATCGCTTGCACGAAGCTAGCAAAACAGTCGCCGAGAACTATCGCCAAATCGCGGAGTTCGAGCGTAGCGCGGAAGTTTACGAAGATCGTTTATATGGCGCCGATCGCCGTTGGTGTCGTGCGACGCGCTTCCTGCGACGCTCGTTTGCCGCCAGCGAATCAGGCGATAAGAAAGAGGGAGCGCGCTGGTTGATGCGGGCGATCGCGACTTATCCTGAAGGTCTGATGGCGCGGCCGTTCTGGGGTTGCGCACGCAGATTACTCAATGGCGCGCGGAACACAACCGGTTGAAGTCCATGCTAACTTCAAATAAGCAGCCCTCCGTGCGCGCTGAACGCGAGTTCGGCTTAATCGTTGGCGGCGTGTTTACGTTGATGAGCCTTTGGTGGCTCTATCGCGGCAAGTTTCCCCAGCTTCGCACGGTCACGATTATTGTCGGCGGATCACTGATCCTGTTCGGGTTGGTTTTTCCACGGGCCCTCAAATGGCCGAACAAGGCGTGGATGGCGCTCGCCGAAGTTTTATCTTTTGTCTCGACGCGGGTTATTCTAGCGATTGTTTTTTTCCTGGTGGTTACTCCTATCGGCTTCATCAAGCGGTTGTCCGGCTGGGACCCACTCCGTCGCCGGGCCAATAACAGCGAGAGTTATTGGCAGCCTTACTCGGCACGCCAGCGAGACAAACGGCATTACGAGAAAATGTTTTGAGGAATTTCAATGTCAAAGGCACAAGTCGTTAGCGAACTCTGGCAGTTCATGAAGGAAAACAAGAAGTATTGGCTGGCGCCGATAGTGATCACGTTAGTCGTCTTCGGTGTGTTGCTGGTGCTGGCCAAGGGTTCCGCTATTGCTCCGTTCATTTACACGCTGTTTTAGCTATCTTTGGTGGCGGTGTGTGCCTGACTGAGCTGTGGCGGTGAGTTCCTCGGCAGTCTTCCGAAAGGCAATTCTTCATCTGCTGGACGAGAATTAATAACTGATTTCGCAAGCAACTATGCCATTTCGATTTCCCAAACTCACGCGGATAGGATTTTTGCTCGCTTTCAATGCCATTCTAATTCTTCTATTGGTCTATGCATTCGAGTTCTTTTTGGAGTGGAAAGATCCACGAAAGCGCTTACCCGCAAACACGTTCGTCAACGGACAACTGGTCACCTGGGGAAATGTCGTTACCAACAATTCTCTGGGTTTTCGTGAGCGTGAGATTCAGATACCAAAACCGGATGGAGTATTCCGAATTGTCGTCTTGGGTGACTCATTAACCTGGGGAGCCGGTTTGGCTCCGGCGCAAAGATATACGAACTTATTGGAGCAGAGACTAAATGAAACTGGCGCCGGCAAATTTGAGGTGCTCAACTTTGGGAGGCCGGCCGCAGCCACAACTGATGAACGCGAAGTGCTCAGGAAGTTTGGGCAGCAACTTCAACCCGATCTCATCATGGTCGGCTTTTGCATCAATGATCCTCAGCCCAAGAGTCAAAACTATAGCGTGGAGCGCGAACAGTTCGAAAACAGATATCGTCGGCTTTTTGCGTCTGCCAGATATCGTCTGGGCTCGGTTCATTTGTCTGCGGTCGGAGAACTGGCGGTGGCCGCCGCCTATGGCTTGGCTGAAAAGACCCACAGGATTCCGACTTGGGAGCAGGCGCTTGCGCGAACTTACGAACAGTCGTCGCCGGAATGGCAGAACTTTGTAGCGGCATTGCGAGAAATCAAACAGATATCAGATGACATGAAACTGCCTGCGCCGATTTTTGCTGCGCTAAACCAGAGCGGCAGAACCGGTGCCGACTATGCGCACCCGGACGCTGAACTAGGGGAATTGATTAAATGGACGCGGCAAGCGGAGGCCGTCGCCGCCGAGATCGGTTTTAGATCTGTGGATTTCGAACGCGAGATACCGATCGAAATGCCTAATGAACCGATGGCCGTAAACGAACTTGACGGCCACCCGTCAGCGAAGCTGAACGAAGTGTATGCGAAGAAACTAGTCACGGTCGTTAGTGAACATCTCAAATCTAATAAGAAGGATCTCGCCCAGATCAAAAAACAGTGACTGGTATTCTCGGCCTATCTGCGTTCTATCACGACTCTGCCGCCTGCCTCGTTGTCGATGGCGAAATCATCGCAGCGGCGCAGGAAGAACGCTTCACACGCATCAAGCACGATCACAACTTTCCCGTCCAGGCAGCGCGTTACTGCCTGAAAGAAGCCGGGTTAACTGCCGAGCAAATTGAGTACGTTGGTTTCTATGACAAGCCGCTGCTGAAATTCGATCGGCTGCTCGAGACTTATCTCGACTACGCGCCGGCGGGCTTCCGTTCGTTCCTGAAATCAATACCGCTTTGGATGAAAGAGAAGTTATGGATGCCGGATCTTATTCGCACTGAAATGGCGAAGGTCAACGGCATTGATGATGACCGCGTGGCGAAGAAAGCGGGCAAGAAATTCGACTGGAAACTGCTGTTCGGCGATCATCACGAAGGTCACGCCGCCAGTGCCTTTTATCCTTCGCCGTTTGAAGAGGCCGCGATTCTCACGATCGATGGAGTCGGCGAATGGGCCACCAGTTCGCTGGCCATCGGCCGCGGCAACGAAATTACTTTGCTGAAAGAGCTGCGTTTCCCCGACAGCCTCGGGCTTCTTTACAGCGCGTTCACTTACTACACGGGTTTCAAAGTCAACAGCGGCGAATACAAGGTGATGGGACTCGCGCCCTAAGGCGAGCCGAAATACGTTTCACTAATCAAGGATCATCTCGCTGAGGTTCGCGATGACGGCAGCATTCGCATGAATCACGAGTACTTTAGTTACTCGCAGGGCTTGCGTATGACGAATAGCGCCTTCGACAAGTTGTTTGGTGCACGTCCGCGCAAACCTGAATCGTTAGTTACGCAACGCGAGATGGATCTCGCCCGCAGTATCCAAGTGATCACCGAAGAAGTGATGATGAAAATGGTCCAGCACGCGCACGAAGAGACTGGGTTGAAGAAGTTGTGCATGGCCGGCGGTGTGGCGCTGAATTGCGTAGCCAATGGCCGCATCCTGCGCGAGGGCCCATTCGAAGACCTCTGGATTCAACCGGCGGCCGGCGACGCCGGCGGCGCGGTGGGAATCGCGCTGGCGATCTGGCATCGCTACCTCGGCAAAGAACGGGTCAGCCCGGAAAAGGCTGGTACGTGGCAATCGCAAAGATCAGTTTCCCGCAATGGATTACCGCTCTACACCGACGGGATGAAAGGATCTTATCTCGGCCCGCGCGACACGAGCGAAGAAATCGAGAGATTCTTAAAAGAGCGTAATCTGCCCTACCAGAAATATTCGCGCGCTGAACTGCCAAACGTAGTTGCTGATTTGTTGGCGAACGAAAAAGTTATTGGTTTGCATCAAGGCCGAATGGAATTTGGGCCGCGTGCCCTGGGTGGTCGCAGCATCATCGGCGATCCGCGTTCTGCGGCGATGCAATCGATAATGAATTTGAAGATCAAGTATCGCGAAAGCTTTCGCCCGTTCGCTCCGAGCGTCACCCGCGAACACGCCGCCGAATGGTTTGATATGGATTACGAATCTCCCTACATGTTGCTGGTCGCCGATGTGTTGGAGCAGCATCGAACAAGACTCAAACCTGAGGAGCAGAAGCTCTGGGGGATCGAGAAACTCAACGTGAAACGCTCAGAAATTCCCGCGGTCACGCACGTCGATTACTCCGCCCGTATTCAGACTGTGCGACGTGAAACGAATCCACTTTACTGGGACATCATCGAAGCTTTTCGTCAAAAGACGGGTTGTCCCATCATTGTCAATACAAGTTTCAATGTGCGCGGCGAACCGATCGTCTGCACGCCGGAAGATAGTTATCGCTGCTTCATGCGAACTGAGATGGATTACCTGGTGCTGGAAAATTGCGTCCTGGATAAGCGCGCGCAGCCGAAATTTGAAGCGGGCACAGACTGGCGGAAGGAATTTAGTTTGGACTGAGGGTGAGAACCCGGAGCCGGAGCCAAGGGATCAACTGACCTTATCCCGCCCCGCATATCCGGTCGCAAAGCTCTCGGTTTTGATCCGGGTGCATTTGCCTTTCCGGGCTTTTTCACGCTTAAATGGGCGGGACTCAACAAATCAATCCATTAACGAAGCAGCCAATTATATGAGTGATCAAGTGAAGGTTTTAGTTACGGGTGCCGGTGGTTTCATCGGGCATCATCTGACGAAGTATCTGGTTGAACGCGGCTATTGGGTGCGCGGTGTTGACATCAAAGAGCCGGAGTATGAAGCCACCGCAGCAGATGAGTTCAAGCTGTTGGACCTGAGATTTCGCGAAAATTGCCTGGAAGCTACCGAGGGCGTCGCTCAAGTTTACGGTTTGGCCGCGAACATGGGCGGCATCGGGTTCATCGAGAGCCACAAGGGCGAAATCGTTCGTGACAGCTCGTTAATTAATCTGCACACGAACGACGCGGCGCAGGAAAATGGAGTCAAGCGATATTTTTACACTTCGAGCGCGTGCATCTATCCCGGGTACAAACAGAATGAGGCGGACATCACGCCGTTGCGGGAAGAAGATGCTTATCCTGCTGACGCCGAAGATGGTTATGGCTGGGAGAAGCTTTACATGGAACGCATCTGCCGCCACTATCGCGAGGATTTTGGTCTGGACACGCGCGTCGTCCGCTTTCATAACATCTTTGGTCCACTGGGAACGTATGACGGAGGCCGCGAAAAATCTCCGGCGGCAATCTGTCGCAAGATCGCGCTGGCGAATGACGGCGACGACATCGAGGTCTGGGGCGACGGGTTGCAAACGCGTTCGTACTGCTACATCGATGATTGCGTCGAAGGAATTTACCGCTTGATGCAGAGCGATTATCACGAGCCTTTGAACCTCGGCCAGGATCGAATGATTTCGATCAATGAACTGGTCGATATCGTGGCAAAGATCGCCGGCAAGCGCATCGGCAAACGTTACGATACAACCAAGCCGCAAGGCGTGCGCGGACGCAACAGCGACAACACGCGTCTGCGTGAAGTGTTGAAATGGGAACCACAGATTTCGCTCGAAGAGGGTCTGGAACGAACGTATAAGTGGATTGAAGCACAGGTGAAGCAGCCAGCTCCGGTCGCTGTTTCGGCGTGAGTCTTCGATAGGTTGAATCAAATGAAACGCAGAGCAGTTCAGTTGCTCTGCGTTTGTATTTTCGGCAGTTCATTTCTCTGTTAGCATTCACGCACCTGTGAACAATTCTGGTTCGTCCCCTGCTTCCAATTCAATCGCCATCAGCGTCGTCGTGCCGGTGCGCAACGAAGCAGACTCGATACTTCAATTGATCGAAGCTCTCCTGGAACAAACCCTGCCACCCGACGAGAATGTCATCACCGACGGCGGATCAGTTGACGGCACCCGCGAGATCATCAACCAGATCATTCAACGAGGCGCGCCGGTAGAGTTAATTCTGGATGAGAATTCAATGCCCGGCCGCTCGCGCAACCTCGCCGTCACGAATGCAAAGAACGATTGGATCGCTTTTATCGATGCTGGAATTAAGCCTGTGCCGGATTGGCTGGCTGCTTTGGCTGAGAAGGTCAACCGAGATTCTTCCGTTGATGTGGTCTATGGAACGTACGATCCGATCATCGACAGTTTTTTCAAAGAATGCGCCGCGATCGTTTATGTTTCGCCGGTGACTATGACGGATGAAGGGCCGGTTCGTCCTTATTCGATAGCCTCGGCGTTGATGCGTCGTAGTGTTTGCGAAGCAGTCGGAGGTTTCCCTGAAAACTTGCGATCCGCCGAAGACCTGCTGTTCATGAACCAGGTCACCCGCGCGGGCTTTCATATCGTGCGCGCGCCAAAAGCTGTCGTCCATTGGCACATCAAGCCCGGATTTGGGGGCACGTTTCGTCGGTTCGTGACGTACTCGCGTAACAACATTCGCGCTGGTTTATTTGGGGACTGGCAGCGACGAATCTTCATCTACTACTTGTTCATCGCAGCGTCAGCGTTGACTTCAATGATTTTGGGACCAAAGTCGCTCATCATTCCGTTTCTACTTTGGCTACTGCTGCTGCTCGCGCGCGGCGTAACAGCACTGCGACGAAACCGCCAAAGCTATCCTGCGAGTCTCGCGCGCAATTTAATTCGAATGGTTTTGATCGTGCCAATCAGTGCCGTGCTCGATGCTGCTAGTTTCGTTGGATCGATTAGTTGGTTGTTGCGCGACAAACTTGGATTGATTGGAGGCGCGCATGAATCTCGCGGGTAAGCGCGTCCTCTACATTTCCTACAACGGCATGCTCGACCCACTGGGGCAGAGCCAGGTCATTCCCTACTTGAAAGAGCTAAGCCGGCTCGGCGTGCAATTCACGCTGTTGAGCTACGAACGCGAACAAGCGTACAGCATTGAGGGTGTTCAGCGAGTAAAAGCACTCAAAAGAGAGTTAACCCAGTTTGGAATCAACTGGCATTTTCTGCGGTATCACCAAAGGCCATCAATTCCGGCAACCGCGTTCGACGTCGCCGCCGGAATTCGTTTCGCCAGTGGCCTCGTACGGCGCGAAAAGATCGAACTGGTCCATGCGCGCGCACATATCCCGGCAGTCATAGCTTTGAATCTAAAACGACGTCTTGGTGTCAGAATGATTTTCGATGTGCGCGGTTTGATGGCCGAAGAGTACATCGATGCCGGTCACTGGACATCGAACAGCCTCGCGGCGCGCATGACTAAGAGAATGGAAGCGGGTGTGCTGCGCGCGACTGACGGCATAGTTACTCTGACTGACGCGCTGTGGAACACGATGCGCGAATGGCCCGACTTGAAAGGTCGATCCGTCGTACACGAAACAATTCCGTGCTGCATCGATCAGGAATTGTTTCGCTTTAATCAGAATGCCCGCGAGACTTGTCGGGCGGAAATCGGTGTTTCGGATCGGCTGGTGCTCGTGTACAGCGGCTCGATTGGCGGTTGGTACAGGTCCGATGAAATGGCGGCTTTTTTTGCGGAGCTCCGCAGACATCGACCTGAGGCTTTCTTTCTCTGGCTGACGACGGGCGAGCCAAAGATCGTCGAGGACGCGATGTCCAAATCACAAGTCAGCTCGGCGGCTTACGCGGTTCGGCGAATCTCGAATCGAGACGTGAGTTCGTTTCTCAGCGCCGCAGACATCGGCATCGCGTTTTATCGCCCGGGCATTTCGCGTTTGGGAACTTCGCCGGTGAAAGTGAGCGAGTACCTTTCGTGCGGACTGCCGGTTGTTATCAATTCAGGCATTGGCGATACTGAGAAGTTGATCGAGAGCGAAAACATCGGCGCGGTGGTCAAAGATTTTCGCACAGAAGAGTACTCAAGGGCAGCTTCTGCGACGCTCAGCCTGGCAGGCGATTCCGCGGATAGCCGAAGTCGCATTCGCGCCGTCGCGGAAAAGTATTTTGATCTGCGCGGCATCGGCATCGAACGATACGCGCGTTTGTACGAGCGCGTGCTCGCGGAATGAGCAGCGCCGCACGATTTGCCTCCTCACAAACTCGAATGAAAGTCTTAGCCTTAGCAAGTTATCCCGTCGAAGCAGCGGCAACTCGATATCGATTGCAGCAATTCGTTTCGCCGCTGGCGGCGCGCGGCGTGACCCTGGAAATTCATCCTTTTCTAAATTCGCATCAATTCAAAATTCTCTACCAGCGCAAAGCTCTGCCGGCGACGGCCGCCGGCATGTTGAAATCATCGGTGTTGCGCGTCGCCGATTTAGTTATCGCGCGCAAGGCCGATGTGGTGTTGATTCAGCGCGAATCGATGTTGTTCGGGCCGCCGATCATCGAACGGCTGATTGCGCGCGGCATGAAACGGCCGATGGTGCTCGACCTCGACGACGCCACCTACGTCGCGTACGACAGTCCCACGTATGGCGCGCTGGGAAAATTGAAATGGTTTAGCAAGACTGACGATCTAATTCGATGGGCGGCGTTGGTTACCTGCGGAAATCGATCGATCGCCGAGTACGTGATCAGCAAGGGCGCGCAGGCTCGCATCATTCCCACTGTCGTAGATACGAATATTTTTCGCCCGCGAGAGGACGACCGCGATCGCGCAGCGCTGGTGCTGGGATGGATAGGGACGCACTCAACCTTTCCGTACCTCGCTTCGATTTTTCCGGTGCTTAGCCAGCTTGGAGAAGAGCACAAATTCTCTTTGAAAGTTGTCGGCGCCGGCGAGACAAACGTCACGGTTCCGAATGTAAAGGTCGAAATGCTGCCCTGGCAACTCGAACGAGAAGTTCAGGATTTTCAATCGATCGATATCGGGCTTTATCCCATTGATACGAGCCTTTACGGCAACTGGGCGCAGGGGCAATCGGGTTTCAAGGCGGTGCAGTACATGGCGGTCGGAGTTCCTTTTGTGGCGACACCGGTGGGCGGGTCTTCCGAAATCGGCGAGGCAGGCAAAACCCATCTCTTCGCTTCGACAAATGACGAATGGTATCGTAACTTGAAGTTGCTGATGACCGACGACCGATTGCGAAAGGAAATGGGCGCAGCCGGACGGCAACATGCAATCGAGCATTACGGGCTCGATGATCAGGCGGATAAACTCGTGGCGGCGTTGCGCGCAGCCGCGCGGAAATAAAACGCATCGAGTTTACGGATCTCAGCGAGGAGTTTCGAATTGGAAAAGCTCACCGCCCTTGAACAAGCTGCCGGCCGAACGATGGAAGCGTCCGCAGTCGCAGAACACGCCCACGACAGAAGCTCGGCGGCCGCGCATCGCGTCAGCAAGTTTCGCTTGTTCGTGCTTGGGTTAATCGCGCTGCTGCCGTCGTTTCTGATGCGGTCCTGTTATCGTTGGTTCTTTGGCTACCGCATCGGCAAGCGCGTGCGGATAGGCTTTAGTATCATTGACGCGGCGGAGTGCGCCATCGACGACGACGTCAAGATCGGTCATTTCAATGTGGTGCTTGGGGTTGGGAAACTTACGATGGGCGACCACGTGCGCATCGGATATCTCAACATTATTCGCGGCGGCGATGAGGTGCGCCTGGGACGCTACTCTGAAATAATTCGCGTCAACGAGATCAACTCGATTCCCGATCCTGACGTCGTGAATCCCGTCGATCCAAAATTCTTCCTCGGCCCGGGCAGCATCATTACGGCCAACCATAAGATCGATTTCACGGATCGAGTTGAGATCGGCCGTCGTTCGATCATCGGTGGCCGCAACTCGTCGCTATGGACGCACAATCGCCAACGAACCCTGCCGATTTCTATCGGAGACTTCGCGTACGTGGGATCGGAAATTCGCATGGCCCCGGGCGGTTCGATACCATCGCGCTGCATCGTAGGAATCGGCGCCGTGATTACCGGAAAGATCGATGCCGCCGGCTATCTGATTGGCGGCGTTCCGGCGAAACCGATCAAGGAATTAAGCGAAGACGACAAGTTTCTGGTCGAGCACAAGACTCGACGTGATCTGCCGGATGATATTGGGTAAGCTTTGAGCATACGGAATGAACTCAATTTCTAATGAATAATTTCCTCACGGTCTTAACAATTGTCGCGGCAGCGGCATCGCTCGTGCTAATTGGCTTTGTCTCGAGCGAAGGCGTGCCCGCGTTGCTTTTCACCGCACCCTTCGCGGTGGGCGTAGCGCTTGCGATTAGCCGCATCAAAGCGGACAAGCAGTTCCTGTTGAGGGTTTTTGTCAGCGCACTCGTGTTGCGGATTCTGATCGGCACGCTCATCTACGTCTTTCACCTGCAGGAATTCTTCGGAGGCGACGCTATTACTTTCGATTTCTTTGGCAATGCCCTGCTGAAGACTTGGGAGGGTGATAAGTACTCTCAATATTTTGTCGATCTATTTTCCGGCGGCGGAGCAAACAGCGGCTGGGGCATGCTCTACATTGTGGCCGTGATCTACAAGTTCGTTGGCAGAAACATGTTGGCAACCCAGTACCTAAACTGCGTATTGGGTGCCTCGACGGCCCCGCTTTCCTACCTCATGGCCGTCGAAATTTTTCCGCACAAGAAAGTGGCCCGGATCTCCGCCTTGTTCGCGGCCTTCTTTCCGTCGCTGATTCTCTGGACCGCGCAGGGCCTGAAAGATGGGCCGATCATTTTTCTACTTACGCTATCAATGCTCGCGACTTTGAAGTTGGGTATTCGATTTAGTGTCAAATACGTTGCCGCACTCGCGTTGGCGCTCTTCGGTTTGATCACGCTGCGTTTTTACGTCTTCTACATAATTGCCTTCTCCGTCGCCTGCGCGTTCGTGCTCGGCCGTCAAAAGCTAAGTGCCCAGGCTTTTTTGCGCCAATTCATTATTATTTTCGTGTTAGGAGCCGCGCTGGCGGCATTCGGCGTTACTCGGTACGCATCGATGCAAATCGATACTTATGGCAGCTTTCGGGTGCTGCAGGTGATGCGCTCAGACGCGGCCCAATCTGCGGCGTCAGGCTTTGGTCAGGACATCGATGTATCCACTCCCGAAGGAGCGGTGTCGGCGATTCCAGTGGGACTTGCGTATTTGTTGTTTGCGCCTTTCCCCTGGCAGTTTGGATCTTTGCGCCAGATGATCACTCTGCCAGAGATGATGGTCTGGTGGTCCTGTTTTCCGATGCTGGTGCTGGGCTTGATATTCACGCTTAGACACCGTCTGCGAGAGATTGCCCCGATCGTTATTTTTACCACGCTGTTGACCATCTCGTATTCAATCGTCCAGGGAAACGTCGGCACGGCGTATCGACAGCGAGCGCAACTCCTAATTTTCTATTTCTTGTTCGTCGCGGTTGGCTTCGCACTTTTCAGGGAGAAACGCGAAGAGAAGGCACGCAAGGCACTCGCCGCGCGCAGCGAAAATCAGCGTCCCGTCAAGTGGAAAGCGGATGGCCGCGGCCGCGAAGATCAAATGCCGGCGGTCAGTTGAGATTTGCGTCGGCCACAGCCTGCCGCAACTTGAGCTTCGCTATCGTTTTCTCTAGCACTACCGTCTGCACAATAAAGTTCACTAGCAGGTGAACGCTCGTTGCCAACGCTAAACCCACGACTCCGTAGCGAAGAAACACCAGAATCTTCACCGGTATATAGACCGTGTAGGTGCCGATAAAAAGCATCGTCGGCGTGCGCGTATCACCGATCGCGTAGAAGGCTCCCGAAATCACTTGCCCCGCGGTTCCGCCAATCAGTAAACCGACCAGCGCCAGCATAATAAACCAGAGCGTGTGCACGTTCTGGGTTGTGATGCCGCCATGCCCAATCATCAATCGCAGCAGCGGTTCTCCAATTAAGAAAAGGCCTACTCCGCCGGCACTTGTAATCGCTAACATCCACAAGAGTCTTTGATAGTAGATGCGTTTGAAACTTGTCCAGTCGTTTGATTTGGCCGCAATCGCGAGATGAGGAACTGCCGGAGTTGAGATCGCTTTAGTTACGATCAAGTTCGCCGCCGAATAAACCTGCTGCCCAATGTAAAGGAGAGACAAACTGCCGGCGGTCGTAAGCGAAGTCAAGAAGCGATCGATCAAAGGATCCGACTTCGCATAAGTCTGTCCCAGCAGGAAGGGCTTAATGCGCCGCCAGGCTTCTTTCATCGCATTCGAATTCCATTGCGGGCGTTGCCAATGACCCAGGATAGGCATCAGCAAAACTACCTTCAGCCCGAGGTTTAAGACCGTGGCCCATGCCGCCGCCACGATCCCATAACGCGGCAAAGTCCAAAACAGAAATACCAGGCTCAACGCGTTGGCGATTACTGAAGAGATTTCGGCCCAGAGAAATCTTTGTCGCGCGTAAAAGACGGACCATAGGACCACAACGGCTGCATTGCCGATCATCGCCAGCAGTTGAATCCGGCTGAGCATGATGGCCAGGACGCGTGCTTGCGCAGAGAACCCGGGGACGATCAATGGCACCCAGTAAGGCGCAACGACATACAGAATGATTGCCAGTAGGCTAAAGAACCCGCTGACGCCGACAAAAAATCCCCATGCATCACGTTGAAAAGTCTGCTCGTCTTCGGTCGCCAGCAGCGGCACGAGCACTTGCATCAGCGAAAAACTCGCGACCAAAAAAATCAGTTGCGGCAGTGCGCCCGAAGCAAAAAAAGCGTCGGTTTCGATGCTCACGCCGAGACGCGTGACCACATACCAGGGCATCAGAATGGCGAGTACGGCGTTGCAGATCGCCAGTCCTGCGAGTGTGAGACTTAACCTAATCAAACTGAATTTTGTTCCCGAGGATTGCCGATTTAGTTAACTGATCTTTGCTCTGACGCCTCGCTGACTCCTGCGAATCAGAGACGTTGCACCGCCCGCTCCGACAATCACCAGCAGGACCCAGAACGGATAGCGCAAACGATAGAGAGCGCCAATATTAGTCACGACCAATCCCAGTCCAACCACCCCGAAGGCCGCGAATAACATCAAAAACCATGCTGACAGATTCTTTCGCGCGCGCCACAATCCAAACAAAGCGAGGCATTCAATCACGTAAGTCAAGATTGTTTCAAACCCTGAGATGATTCGTCCGCCGGAACCGACTTGATAACCTGCTCGCAACCACATGTTCGGAAAAGGCGCGAAGAGACCTATCACGATGCCGCGCGGAACATGCCGAACGATGTCGCCGGCACTGTGTAGTTGAACATCCTGATCGATCCTGGATCCGTCCTCTGCCGCATGCACGTTTCCCTCTGTATCCTGAGTGTACTTCCAGGCTTCGCGTCGCACAGTAATTTGGTCGCCCACTGGTAACTTTTGAATTTCTTCCGGCGTGAGAAGGCGCGGCGCTCTTAATTCCTGTTGATTGCGAAACGAAAAACGGGGCGTGATCGCCGCAGCAGTCACAATAAGCAATGCAAAGATCACCGCTCCGGAAGAGACATGCTTATGAAGAACCGCACTCCAGATCATCAACAGAATCGCCGCTAAGATCGCCGCGCACAGCACGTACCACATGGGCAGTCGCACGATACGAATGCTGACGATTGCGGCGACGGCGGCAATTCCCAACGCCAACCCGCGTTGCCAGGCAACGTTCCGCTCCAGAACTTCAACCACGCTCCACGCTAAGACCAGCACTGAAAGAATGAGCAAGGGATCTCTGAGCAACTGCGTAGTGTGAAGCAGGAAGCTCGGCCACAAGCCTACGATTACCGCAGCAAACAAGCCGGCGCGCTGATCAAAAATTCTTCGCGCGATCGCGAAGACAAAAAAAAGAATCGTCAGATAGTAAATTAGGTTTAGCGGTTCAATCGTCAGAATGTTGAAGCTGACCGATTGCGGCATCGCGGCGAACGGCAACGAATAGAGCCGCACGTGCAATTGCGTCGGCCACGTAGCCCACGCCTTCACCCCTTCGCTCCGTAGAATTGCACGAAGTTCACCGCATTGGTCCTGATAAAGAAGACCGTCAGCCGCAAATTTGCCAATCCCGTTTGGATAGAATTGAGAAGGAAGCAGTTGATATTTGCCAACCGTGAAAACCCCGATGGCCACCGAGATGTGCCAGATCGCCGCGGCAATCAGCAGAAACTTTGGCTGAAGGATGCGCCTGGTTGGGCGGGACAAAGCATCGTGATCGCTGCCTGGCATTTGAGAAGGGTCGCGCTGGAAAAACTGCTCAGTTTTGGACAACGTTCCCAGCGTCCGTTATATTAAGATCACGCTTCGTGAAAGTCATTCATTGAACGCGATCGCTGATAACTTTACGCAAATTGTTCTCTTCCTCGGTTAGCTTAGACTAGCGAAATAATGTGTGGCATAGCAGGCATTGTTCGTCGTGATGGCGCGCCAGTTGACCGCGAGTTGCTCGCGCGGATGAACGACGCGATTCGTCATCGCGGGCCTGACGACGATGGCTTTTATTTCAGCGATGGCGTTGGTTTGGCGATGCGCCGGCTGGCGATCATCGATCTCGCGCACGGGCAGCAGCCGATTCATAACGCCGACCGCACCGCGTGGATCGTTTTCAACGGCGAGATTTA
>JAJPKD010000079.1 GCA_021323895.1 Acidobacteriota bacterium
CCCGTCAGATCATGCTCCGGTAATCGCGGAGTTTAAGTGAAGCTGGATTCGGCTACATCGTTGAGCCGAACTTATACGAGAATCCTCCGCCGAGAACATTCAGGATGATTCCGACGACAATCAGCAGCGACCAAATCATCATGATGTTTTTGATATTCAGCCGGCCGGCATTCATCCATCCCCAGATGAAAGTCCAGATGCCGCAGGTAATGATCCCGATGATCCCGTGAAGCGCGCCACCTTCCTGAAATTGCTTGATCAGGACGATGATGAAGCAGACGAAACTTGCAACGCTACACACTAAAGCCAGAATTGAAAGCATCTTTGGTTGAGCCTCCGAAAGTTAGTCTAATTAAGCCGGTAGAACTTCGTTACAAACTTTGTAGAAAAGAATTTCACGCACAATAGACGCGCATCGAGAGTTTGTCAATCACTTAATCGGCACTTGATCGGCGCAGGATGAATTCGTAGAGTTTCGAAACTGAGACTTCATGCCTTCAATCACCACCGTCGCTTCACCCCAAACCTAATTATCAGGAAAGCGTTCCAGCCTCCCATCGGATGCACTCCGAACCACATCCAATGCGGCGACACTCCTTTCGTGCGTGCGGACCTGACGCCCAGCACAATTGGAAGTATCCAAATGATCGGGAGTCCCACCCCCGCGAGGAGCATTACAGGAATCTTGACGCTGTTCGGTAAGTCTTCAAATTTTGCTTCAGGAGGTGGCGTTATCGGCTGCTCGACGTTCACCGTTACGTCGTAATAGGTAGTTATTGTACGCACGCCGCTCGACTCAGATCGTACCGCGTGCAAATCAACCCTAACTCTATGCAGCATGCCGGCCTGCACCACGACCGTTGCCTCACGCGCGTTGTTTTTGTCAAAGATTGAAATGAGGTAACGGTGCGGTCCGGGAGTCGTGCTGATCCGTAGCGAATGCCACGACATGCCGCCGATTACGCCAACGCGCGAGTCGCCGGCAGTCGATTGCTCGTCGATCGAGACGACACCGCTGTATTCGTCTCCGGTGAGGTAAAACTCCACCATGCCCTGGCTCGCGGGTGACGGGCTTTGAGCCATGGTTGCGCCGGCCAGGGACAAAAATGCGAGCGAGGCTTCAAGGAACATGACTCTCAATTCAACCTCGTGCCCCAGATTACGTTGGATCAATCTGAAGTCAATTCGGCCGTCTTCTCAGTAATATCTTTCTGCGCCCATTCATTATCGCGTGAAGCTTCGCCGGCTTTGTGGCGTTTGGCTGCTTTCATGCGCGAAACGAGATCCATGTGCGTGGAAAAATAAGGCAAGCTCTTGCCGACGATATCAGCGACTGAGTTGAAGCACTTCTCGGCCATGAACTTCGCGAGGCCTTCCTGAAGTTCCTCGACCATCTTCACGCCTTGAAGCATGACGCCCGTGCACACTTGCACGGTCGAAGCGCCGAGCAGCATAAACTCGATCGCGTCGCGTGAACTTTCTACGCCGCCGATCCCGCTGATCGTAATTCCTTCCGGCAGACCGAGTCCGAGTTGACTGACCATGCGCAAAGCGATCGGCTTTACTGCTTGAGCCGAATATCCGCCGGGAACGGTGTAGCCTTCGACTGTCGGCATGGGCCGCAAGGTGTCAAGATTCACTCCAATGACCGAGAGAATCGTGTTGATGGCCGAGATGCCATCCGCGCCGCCCCGAACCGCCGCGAGTGAAGGCTCCTTGATATTCGTGATGTTGGGCGTCATCTTGGCCCACACCGGAATCTTTGCGACTTCCTTCACCCAACTGGTGACTTCTTCAGTCAAGTCAGGATGCTCGCCCATTTCTGACCCCATCTTGCGCTCAGTCATGCCGTGCGGACACGAGAAGTTCAGCTCGAACGCATCGACGCCGGTTTCCTGATCCATCTTCGTGAGTTCCTGCCAACGTTCTTTGCTGTACTCTTCCATGATTGAAGCAATCAGCACGTTGTTCGGATACTCTTTTTTGACCTGCTTGAACTCTTCCAGCCACACTTCGATCGGGCGATCGGAAATCAACTCGATGTTTTGAAAGCCGATGACTTCGTTTGTCTCACGCGAGCGAAGTTTCCCGTAACGCGGCACGACGTTGACGACTTTGCTGGATTCCAGGCTGACCGTCTTCGCGACGGCGCCGCCCCAGCCCGCGTCAAACGATTTCGCGAGCACGCGCGCGTTCGTTCCCGGCGGACCTGAGCCGAGCAGAAAAGGATTGGGGAATTTGATGCCGTTAACAGTTATCGACAAGTCCATGGTTCATCTCCTGGAGTTACTTTAGAGTCTCAAGTCTCAGGGCTCAAGTTTCAAAAGACTCAAGTGCTACTTGCACTCTTATACTTCGTTCCACTTATTTGTGATTGACGGAGATACTTAATTAATCCAGCGAGCATGCGACTGAGTTGTTGAGCTTGTTCGAGCAGCTCGTTGAATTCGGCTGTGGCAAAATAACTGCGATCGTAGGCGAGATATAGTTGCGTGCGAACCTCTCCGCATGAACCCTTTGCTATGTACAAGAACTGGATGAATTCCTTATCGCCGTCGCGTTCAAATCCTTCAGCAATATTTGAGACGATTGAAATGGAAGCGCGCCGAATCTGATCGCGCAATGCGAAGTCTCGACTGAAATCGCCTTTTGATGTGGCTTCATAGATACGATTAGTTAGAGAGCGAGCCATCTTCCAAGTCTCGATATCTTCGAATTTTTGGAAACTGCTCATAAATAAACGACGTGAGACTATGAGACTTGAAACTTGAGACCGTGTCTCATTGAAATCGAGCGGCTGGCCCATTCGAATTGAGATGTTGCTTGATGACGCTGTAGGGAATGAAGTTTCGATCAAAGAAGGCGATCACGTGAGGGAAATCAAAATAGACAACGACGCCTTTAGGTGTCATCCCCCAGCCCGATAATTCAGTTAGTTGATCTTCAGAAACAATCGGATCGTCGCGCTTGTTCGGTTTGCGATTCTCACGGCGCGCGTCATCTTCCTCAACCGCATCGGCGCGTTTCGCGATGTCCGCCACGACGTACTTAGCGATCGCGGAATTGTAGTCGCTCTTCGGATTGAAAAGATCTTCAAATTTCAATTCCTTGTTGGCCTTTAGATCGTAAGTCAAAGACCAGAAACTATTGTTCGGATGAGCGCCGCCGCCATCGTAGTACTCGGACATCTCTACGCTGATCAGATCGTTTGTGCCGAGCAGGATGTTGTAGTTCGTATCGAAGACGCCCTTGCCGTCGATGGGCGCGAATTCGCCAATTTTCTTTTGCGCCAGCGCAACGACACGACGATTGAAAGCCTGAGCGCCGGCACTCAGCGGGCCAGTGCCTGTGATTTGCGGGTAAGACACGTTTACACCCGTGCGACGATTAACGATCGTCTTGGGCGTGACTTGTAGCCCGTCGATGAACTGCTCTTCCAGCGTCACCATTGATTCGCGCGTACCATCCATTTTTGACCACGTACACTCAGAGTCTGTCGCATCGTCCAGCGGTTTCTTACAGGCAAACTTTCCCGTCTTTTGCTTGCCGCTCATCTCCGTGAGTTCCAGTGCGCCGTTGTTCAGATGGCCGGTGAGACTTAGATCCTGGCCCACGCTATCGTAGGCGTACTTTCCCGACACATCATTGCCGTTGAAGGTCAGACTCATCTGAATGTGACTGCTGCCGATCGAGCCACGATAGACTTTGGTCTGCGCCGAACTGGACATCGCGCAGAGCGTTACGAAAACGAAAACGAAGAGGTGTCGGGTCGTAAATATTTTCATGGTACGTACTTAGATCTCCGCGTCGGCTTCAATCTCGATTAGCATCCGCGGATCAATCAAGGCCTTCACTTCAACCATCGTCGTGGCCGGCATGATGTCGCGAAGGAATTCGCCATGCGCTCGTCCGTAATCTTCCCAGCGAGAAATATCAGTTACGAACATCCGCGTCCGCACCACGTGTTCGAGTCCGGCGCCGAGACGCTGCAGCGCGCGCTCGATATTTCGGAGGCACTGTCTCGCCTGCTCGTAGGCATCGTCGCCGCCGACAATCTCGCCGTCATCGCCAGTAGCGGTCGTGCCGGTTACGTAGATTCGATTACCGACCTTGACCGCGCGCGAGTAACCGACGATCGATTCCCACTTCGCGCCTGAAGAAATGCGTTCGCGTTCAGTCATTCGCAGATTCAGTCCGCCACCAACTGCCCGTAGCTATCCGGCCTTCGGTCGCGGAAGAATTGCCAGGTGTTACGCACCTCGCGAATCAAATCCAAATTCAAATCAGCGACGACGAGTGCATCCTGATCGCGCGGCGCTTGGGCGATAATCTGTCCGCGCGGATCGCAGAAGTAACTCTGGCCATAGAACTCGCCGATGTCCCACGGCTGTTCGTGGCCGACGCGATTGATGGCGCCAACAAAATACCCATTCGCGACCGCGTGCGCCGGCTGTTCCAACTTCCAAAGATATTCAGATAAACCGGCGACAGTGGCGGAGGGATTGAAGACGATCTCGGCGCCGTTCAGGCCGAGCGCGCGCGCGCCTTCCGGAAAGTGGCGGTCATAGCAGATGTAAACGCCGATGCGCGCGTAGGCCGTGTCGAAGGTCGGATAGCCGAGATTGCCCGGCCGAAAATAAAACTTCTCCCAGAAGCCGGGATTCACGTGCGGAATGTGGTTCTTGCGATACTTGCCGAGGTACTTGCCGTCGGCGTCGATCACTGCCGCGGTGTTGTAGTAGATGCCAGTGATCTCTTCTTCGTAGATCGGCACGATGATCACCATGTTGTGCTTCTTGGCCTGCTCCTGCATCAACTTCGTGGTTGGGCCATCGGGGATTTTCTCGACTGCTTCGTACCAACGCACCTGCTGCTCGGCGCAAAAGTAAGGCGTCGTGAAGACTTCCTGCATGCAAAGAATCTGTACGCCCTGCTTCGCAGCGTCTTCGATCATCGCGAGATGTTTCTCAATATTCCGACGCTTGATATCTTCGATCGGCCCATCAGTCGAGCCGGCGTTCTTTGCTTGAATCAATCCGCATTTGACTGTTCGTGACATGTGAATCTCCCTCGGAATTTGTGGGTAGGAATATTAGGCCGGTTCGGTTTGCGGCACAACGTTCGGCGGCGGTACAGCTTTCATCAAGAGCAGGTAAGCAATCGCTGAAGCCCCGAAGCCAACAAACCAGGCATAATCGTATAGTGGCTTTAGTTTGGGAATTAAAACTCCGATCCAGGCGAGGCTGCAGCCGATCAGCGTTGCCAGCACGGCGCGCCAATTCCAACCGCGTCCAGCCGTCGATCGCAGGCCTAGTGATAGCAAGCCGAACACGATTACAACGGTAACGATCATCATCGTCACGTATCGCGGCATCGACAGTGGTGCGCCGGCGGAGGTGCGCTGATACGCGATCAGAAAAACTGCACCAATGGCGACGAACAAAACGATCATGGCGACTCGTAAAGGTTTGTTCGTCAGCCGTTCGTAGGCGTAATCGCCTTTGAGCCGGTAGAGATCGCCAAGCTGCAATCTCTTCTGGCGCACGATCCAGTAATCAACGATCAGCACTCCGGCGATCGATGCGAGTCCGCCCGAGTAACCCACCAGCCAACTAAAAATGTAGCCCGATGGATCGGCAAGCAAACGCCAAGGCTGCATTAAGATCCCGATGATGCCGGTAACCAATCCCCCCGTGCGGAAAGAAATCCAGCGCGGAAACGCGTTCGCAAAATCGTTTGCAGGCGAGACTACATTCGCGGCAATGTTAACGGCGAGAGTTGCGACGACCACCG
>JAJPKD010000294.1 GCA_021323895.1 Acidobacteriota bacterium
CCGAAGGAAGAGTTCAAGCAGATCTTCAACGAGATGTGGCGCAACCAGCGTGATTATCTGTATGTGCCGACCCTGCATGGCACGGATTGGAATAAAGACAAAGAGATGTACGGGGCGATGCTGCCCTACGTGATGCATCGAGCCGATCTCAATTACCTGATGGACATGATGGGCGCTGAGATTGCCATCGGTCACTCGTATGTGCGTGGCGGTGACATGCCCGAGGTGCCACAGGTGCAAGGCGGATTGCTCGGCGCGGATTTCGCGATCGATAACGGTCGTTACAAGATCACGCGCATCTACGACAACGAAAATTGGAATCCAGATCTCCGTTCACCGCTGGCGGTGCCTGGTGTGAACGTGAACGTCGGCGATTACATCCTCGCGATCAATGGCGTCGAGTTGAAAGCGCCGGACAATATACATCGCCTGCTCGATGGCACCGCGAATCGACAAACGTCGCTGACCATAAATGACAAGCCAACCATGGATGGCGCGCGCGATGTCGTCGTCGTTCCCGTGGCAAACGAACAAGGCTTGCGTACGCGCGCTTGGGTTGAATCGAATCGACGGCTCGTGGAGAAGCTTTCAAACGGCCAGCTCGCTTACGTTTATCTGCCGAACACTGGCCAGCCCGGCTACACGAGCTTCAATCGCTACTACTTTTCGCAGCAGGACAAGAAGGGCGCGATCATCGATGAGCGTTACAACGGCGGCGGCTCAGCGGCTGACTACATCATCGACGTGTTACAGCGAGACTTTGACGGCTACTTCAACAACGTCGCCGGCGATCGCTATCCGTTCACGAGTCCCTCGGCAGGCATTTGGGGGCCGAAGGTGATGATCATTAACGAGATGGCCGGCTCGGGCGGCGACCTCATGCCTTACATGTTTCATTATCGAAAGATTGGCACACTCGTCGGCAAGCGCACTTGGGGTGGCTTAGTTCATACGGCTGACACGCCAACTTTCGTCGATGGCGGTTCGGCGATCGCACCACGCGGAGGTTTCTTTGCGCGCAACGACAAATGGGCCGTCGAAAATGAAGGCGTGGCGCCGGACATCGACGTTGAGAATTGGCCAAAGGACGTGATCGCCGGTCACGACCCGCAACTCGAGCGCGCGGTCGAAGAAGCGATGCGGTTGCTGAAACTTCATCCCGTCGATCGGGCCACCAAAGAACCGCCACCGCCCACGTGGGGCGTGCGCCCGAAACGATAGTTTTTGTTTGACTTTTGCGCCTCTGAGAATAGAATTGCGGGCCTACGAGACCTAGGCCCGCAAATCCCCAGACCGAAGGAGCTTTCTCCAGATGATCTCCAAACAAAAATCGACGCTGTTGCTGATTCCTGTTCTGATCGCGATTTCGTTTCTCAATCAGAGCGTATCTTCAACTCCGACGCCGGCAATTCCGAATCCAGTGCTTTATTTGACTGGTTACGAACTGTATCAAGCTGGCGGCAAGAGTTTCATTCGGTACAAGTATGATGTGTTCAATAAAGATGCTTACCCCGCGGCGATGTTTGCCGCTGCGCCGGCCCTGCCGCCGTGCGGAGCAAACACGAAAGCTTCACGCACCTGGGTAGATTTTTTCGACCAGAGTGGTAAGCGTCTCTACGGCTTCTGCGCCCTGACCAAACCGGGCGATCTCAACCAGATTTGGTTTTCGATTGAACAGGGAATAGTCCCACCCAGTTGGGTCTATATCGAAATGACTGATCGCCAAACCAACACAAAGTACAAATCGAATCTCGCCGACACTTCGATGTGAATCAAAAAAAAGCGCGTGAGGAGTTATCATCCTCACGCGCTCGAATTCTCCGTTCGACAAACTATTAGAGCAGTTTAGTCGTAACGGACTTCGTCAGTGGATTCACCGTAATCTGCATGACTTTGGTAGTGGGGAGAGTTAACCCAGAACTAGTCGAACCACTCGACGAGCTGCCGCCAGACCCACCCCTGGATCCGCCGGATGCCCCACCGCTCGACGCCGCGCCTGCAGTATCCGGGAAGTATCCTTTCACCATTACCGTCACCGTGAACATTTCGGAAGCCGGATCGTTGAATTGAATCCGACGCGAGGCAGTGCTCTCGCCGGGCGAAAGCTGCTGATCGGCTCCGACCTGCGGGGTGTAGTCGAAGTTCGCCGGCGTCGTCACGCCGTTTCCGCCGTCGTCAGCGTTCTTCACGCGGACCGTTCCACTGTTAGAGCTGATCGAAGTAATCGTGAACTTCAGCGGCGCGAAGATCGACGTACTTGTCGAGTTGTTCCGCAGTACCTGATCGAATTGCCAGACACCACCCGAGAGAGTCAACGAGCCATCGACAATCTTTGCGTCGATCATCGACGTGACGTCGGCTTGCATGCGTCGATCGACGACGACAGATTTGACGGCGCTCGTGGGTCCGGGCATCAGTCCGTTATCCACGGTGTAAAGGCCGCGCACGCGATACTGCAAACTGCCGTTGCCGTGATTGCTGATGTCGTAGGTTGTCTGCGCACCCGGGACGTCGCCAAGTACCGCCCAAGTCGCGCCATTGTCCGCGGATTCTTCGACGCGAAGTTTCGCCGGAGCATTCCCGCCGGTGGCCGCGAAGCTCAACTGGTAATTACCATCGATGTCCGTTGCCGGATTGCCGCTGAACTCTACATTGTTGACGTTGTTCAGCGCCGGCGCAGACATCGAAACGGTTGGCGCGATCGCGCGAAGCTGGAACGGCATGCGCAGCGTTTGACCGCCATCGGTGCGTGCAGCAGTCACGTACCATTCGATCTGCGTCGGATTATTCGGAACCGCTTCGCCATTGATCGAAATACTGACGTTGAAGTTTGCACTTCCTCCGGACGGAACTTCGACTTGGCTGATCGGCGCTCC
>JAJPKD010000111.1 GCA_021323895.1 Acidobacteriota bacterium
CGGCGGTCGGTACTTCAGAAAGTCCTACCAATAAGATCGAGACGCCCGCAGGCGTCATCCAAACCGCGCGTGAAGCTCTCGCAGAAGCAATTAAGAAGCCGAGCCGGTTCAAGAAATGGACCAGACCAGTGCACGGCCTTACGCTTTCGGTCCTGCAGCAGCGCGAAACTAAGAATGACCTACAAGTGCTGTTAGTCGCCGTGAAGAACACGACAAGCGACGCTCTCAAACTTACCTCCGGTGGTCCTGACCTGATTGTTGAAATGCTCGACGCCGCAGGGAAGCCGCTCAATATTCAATCCATCAAGAAGCTGCATACCGAAGCTAGTGAGGCGTCCGGCGCAATTCTTCCCAAGGGCACCGTGTATTACGCCATCGCTTATTCTGCGCCCGTGCTTGGAGTCAACCAACAGATAAGGGTTCTCGTCAGCCAAACCAGCGCCGCCGATGAACCCGCATCACTCACGCTCGTGAATGGCGGGCGGTAAGGAGTAACGCAGATGAATCGAAATGGTAATCACGATATCGCAGTTGCGGATCTTGTTGATGCAGATCTCCAACCGAATGGAAGCGGCACAAACTTCTCCGATCCTAAGAACACAATTCTGCAGCCGGCGAAGCAAGTTGATAGCGGGAAGAAAAAGAGCTGGAAGCGGAAGCTGATCTCGCTGTGTCTGGTCATGCTCCTAATTGGCGGTGCCGCCGTCGCTCTGTACCTATTGCTCAGAGTCAACCGCGTAAATGTCAGAGTAGACGCCGATGCCCGACGCGAGTCGGTGAATGCAAAACCGAAAGCTGAATCCGGGAATGCAGAAAATGTCGTCACCGCAGAAGCGATCGACATTGCTCGCGCCGCCAGTGGCCCTGATACCGGCTCGGTGAATAGATCGAACTCAACTATTTCACCGAATGGTTCGCCGACTCCAACTCCATCGCCTGGGGGCACTGGTAGTCGCAATCTCGCGTACACAGGAAACTTCTCGCCCGTCAACGAGAAATTTGACAACAACCGCTCAAGCGGAGACGGCAATCAACAGCAGAACGGTGGAAACCAGCAACAAACGAAGGTCAGTGAGTCGGCTAACCTGCAACTTCAGAATCACGCCAACACCACCAACAGTATTTACGTTGATGATTCGATAGCCACACCGACTCCCGCGACCAGAACCAGTACGGCCTCATTGAATCAAGCTCGCGCTGAAAACAAACTGGCGCTAACCGCTACTGCTAAATCTCCGCCAGCGGTATTGCCGCCCTTCGGCACAATGGTGCCGGTGCGCACGCAGGGAGTGATCTTCACGCTACGAAACAATTCCTATGCGCGTTTGGGATTAACCAGAGACGTATCAGGCCCTGGGTGGTCTTTGCCAAAAGGAACCGTCATGGTTGGTCATACAGTCGGCTCTGAATACGACCGCGCCTTTGTAAACGTCATCGGCTATATCGATCCACGAGATAACACGCTCGTGAAGATGGCTGGCGAAGTGATGGGCTCCGACGGCGCTGCCGGAATTACGGGGAAGCAGATCGGCGTCAATCGAAACAGCTTGAACAACGCGCTCCGCAAGGTCGCCTCGAGTGGTGTGCAACTGGCGGGAATGATGGCCAGCGCACTCGGCAGAGGACCAGTGATAATCGACCGCGCGGGTTACGGGCTAACGACACCCATCACAGATCAAGCGCGTAACGCCATCAACGGCAATGCGGCCAGGAGCTTTGTAAAGGTCTCCGCCGGTCAGCCCGCGTATGTGATGGTTTCAGACCTGCCGAAGGCGACTCAGGCAACGGACGCACCGGGCGACGAAGAAATAGGTCGCGCCGCCAACTCACTCAACGATCGCGAAGTCATGGAGTTGATTCTCTTCGGCTCGCCGGACGAAATTCGCGCAGCTCTACCCCTAATGAGCGACGAGCAGAAGCGATTGGCCATGAAAACTCTTCCGCCGGAGTACAAAGAGAAATGATTGCACCCGATTCCAAACGCGAAACAATCGATCCGCGCCAGCTGGTGCGCGAGTACGGGCGCGAAGCATTGGCTGAACTTGTGGCCAACGAGTCCGGTTACATATTCCAATCACGGCCACTAAAGGATCTCTGTCAGTCTTTGAAGTCAGGGATGCCGCTGCTGGCCGAAGGCGAGCGCGGTGGCGGCAAACCCGAAATGGTCGACGCGCTCGCCTATTCGTGCAATCTACCGTACTTCGAATTGCAGGGAATGGACGGTCTCAGCCTCAAAGACATTCTCTTTGAGTGGGATGAGCAGGGACAGAACAACTTCGTGGTCCAAGCGGTCGAAAGCGGCGCGTTGCCTTTGGCAGAAGCGAGACGACGACAGTGGCGGCGTGAATTCCTGATCCTGGGCGAGGTGTTGAAGGCTTATGACTTCTTGGCGAGGGAAGGCGTCACCCCGGTCGTCAAACTCGATGAATTCGAAAAGCTGCCCCAGGTTTGTCAGGCATTCTTTTATCAACTGTTTACTGATGGACATGCTTCGATTCCGCGTCTTGATGAAAACGATGGTCGCATTGGCGTCGCCAAATCAGACGAGAAACCAATCGTCATCCTGACCTCGAACAATCAGCATGTTGTGCACCCGCCGCTGCGCTCGCGCTGCGTGTACACCAAGGTCAGGTTACCCACGGATTTTGAAGAAGCGCGCATTCTTCATTCGCGGGCGCCCGAAGCCTGCGCGGAGCTGCTAATCCAAGTCGTGAAAGTAGTCAGATACATCAGACTGATGATGCCCACAGTCCGAGACAAGCCCGGGCTGCGTGAATCGATTGCTCTTCTTCGGGCTCTCATCACCGAGGGCATCGATCGCTTGTCGGCGGAGGTCATCGACGATCATCTCGGTTACATAGCTCGCAATGCAGATGATCTCGCAAACCTTGAACTTGGGCTACAAAGATTGGAAAGGGCAGCGCAGACATCCGATTCCGTCATTGAAGAAATAATCCGACAAGTCTTCTCCGAAGAAGTTGTTCGACTTAGGGAGGCAGCATGAAGAGCCGTGAACGCGGAAACATCTGGCCCATGATCTCAGTTGCCGGCGGCGCGCTTTTCATGTTGGTCATCGTGCCGTTGATGCTGCATCGCGAGAGAAGCGCGCGCCTGGCTACTGTCGAACCCCAGGTCTCCATTGGAGACGGAGGAAGTGACTTGATCCGAGGACGCGAAGTGCCGATGTATCGCTGGCCCGACAGTGAAGTGCCCCGCACGGCGGACCGATTACGCGATGTCACTGCGGTAGCAATTGCCGCGATTACTTACGTCACCGAAGGAGCGATCAAAGGTCGCGCTCCTCGTGACGTTGCCGAGATCGTATCCGGGATTGGTGAGCGTCAACTGATACCACCTGAATGGCTCACTAGCCAGCCCGGTGTGCTGCAAATTCCGCGCGGCACAATCCACATACGCTACTTGCCTGGTGACCTCGCGGTCGAAGTCATTTCGGTTCCCAATGACCGCCGCGATGGTCCAGCAATATTGATTCGCATTCCCGATCGAGAAAATGTTGCAGTTGGTGCGCGCTACTTTGAATCAATGCAGCTCGATGGAATTGTCTACCCAAACCCGTTTGCCCCAATCGCCGAAATCATTGCTGCCGGCTGGCAACCACGACTTTTTAAGCAAAGCCAGATGCCGGACGAGCAGCGAGCGCAACTGGAGCAGTGGATTCAGACCGCAATCCGAAAGTAAGGAGTTGTCATCATCATGAGCTTTCGCGCCAGAGTTGAGCGCATCGACGCCGACTATTTCATTCCGCGTCCGGCTGATGAGCCGGATCTAGACTCATTCCATGCGGCCACTAGATTCCTCAAAGACGCCTCGCGGGGCGGCACTCTCATCCTGAGCAGTGCAATTGCCGGTTATTTGCTCTTTCGCTCCGGGCAAATTCTCAATCTGGACTTTCAGTGGATGACGTTTGTGCTGATGGGCGCGATCTTCGTCGCCATGGTGGGACTGTTCGAGTCGATCTCAATGGCCTACCCTTACTACAGCATCAATCAAAGATTGACGCATGGCTCGGCGCGCTGGGCCAGCATCGCCGACTTGAAGGCAAGAGGGTTGGCCCACCCCTCAAAGAAATCTTTACCACCGGGAGCCGTGCGGATTGGCAGACTCAGCTCCGCCCTCAGTCCCCGTCAATACGATCTGATTTTGAACCTCGAACAGCTTCTCGTGCACACCGGAATTTTTGGACCATCAAACTCGGGAAAATCGGCCACCTTTTACATGAACATCCTGCGCGACTGGTCCCAAACTGGATCAGTGCTCGTCATGGACATCAAGGGTGAGCTGTATGAGCACACCGCCAGATACTACGATCAGGTTTACCGCATCGACTTGGAGAATCCCGAGCTTTCCGATCTTTGGAATCCGCTGCCCCGCTGCTTGCGGAATGGAGAATTTGCGCACTCGCTGGCCTCAATCGTCGTTGGTTTTGAACCTGAGAACATGAAGGTTAATGATGCGACTCATTACTGGATCTCCGGTGAGACTGCCTTAATGAAAGCGCTTTGTCTCCATCTACCCACAATTGCCGTGAACCCAACGCTGCCGATGATCAAGGAATACTTGTCACTGAACTCATTGAAGAAGCTTGGCGAGGACATGCAAAACTCCATCGACCGTGAAGCCCGCATCGAATGGGGTAACTTCATTAAAGTCGACGCCGAGAAGACCCAGGGCGGCGTGATCACCGGCCTCAACAATAAGCTGGCACCGCTTCGTTCGCCCAACGCGATGCGGATACTAAAGACTGCCACTCCCGAGGAACTTGCTCGTGGTGTTCGCGAGATTAGTCTTTCCGATCTGCGCAAACCCGGCACAGCTATTTACATCGTCCTGAACGAAGATCAGTACAGCGAATATCATATTCTGTTAGAGCTGCTATTTGGTCTGGCCGGAATCGAGATGCAGGCCTCGACGCGCAAGCATGCCACGCCCGTCTTGATGGCACTTGACGAAGCGGGCAACGTTGCGCCGACAAAACTTCAGAACAAGTTGAAAATTGGCAGATTCCGCAACACGCCGTACCTTTTGGGTTTTCAGGACGTGCCTCAGATCAAAAAGAAATTCGATCAGCAAGGAGGACTGGCGATCCTGGCGGGGATGAAGACTCAGATCTTCCTACCCGGTCTCGATCCCGAAACAGGCGTGTATGCGTCAACCCTCCTTGGGTCGGCGACGGTGTTATCCCGCACCGAGGTTGATGCGCCGGGAACCAAGAACGACGCCGAGCGCGTGACTGAAAGCAAGCGAGATCTGAAGCAAGCGCCGGAATTGCGGCGCATGGTGAAGTATCGACAAGGAATCGCGATTGTAGACACTGCCGATCCCATTCTCTTTCGTTTCCTGCCTCGCGGCGACACCGGAGATGTGGCCACGCCACCTAAACGGGCGATTGCTGAACCGTTGATGTTGGCTGAAGCGATTGAAGCAATGAGCAAGATTAAAGAGCACGAAGACTCGTCTGCTCCACCGAGCAAAGCGACTGCGGAAAACGCGGCGCCAACACCCGAGAGTGAGTCAACCAATGAAAATCCAGTGAAACCTAACCGGAAACGACTGAGGGCGAGCAATCTGAACAACAAACCAGGTGGGAAGTGAAATGCGCGGAGTAGAAGGCAAAACAGGAAAGCACCGGTTCGGTTTCTCTTATGCGCTCCTGGCGCTCGCCGTCGTGATCTATTTAGGTGCTATGGCCTATTCAGCATATGCCGGTGAGTGGCGAGCCAAAGCAACCGTACCGAAGATCGATTCGGTGCTAAAAATAATTAAGGGCTTGCGGCAGTATCAGAAGGTCAAGGCTACATTTCCGCCCAGCTTTAACGAAGTCGAAGCCGCCGTTTGGAAACACCCCAGCCCTCCCGCGTACGGAGCCGGCGGACGCACGGTCGTCCTGCAGAACTACTACTACTTTTACACCTTTATTGGTCCGACACGTTGCACGTTGTGGATGGTTCCCGTTGGCCCGCACACGGAAGAGTCCAACACTTACTTTCTTATCCTGACGCCTGACGACAGAGAAAAGTGGAAAGGCCCACCACTTGATCTTAAAGAAGCCGCAGCGATCTCCGGCACGCCAACCTATTCTCAGCTTGCCATGCTGGGGATGATCAAACAGGACCCGCTACCACAGAAGAAACGATAGCTCTATGAGAGTTGTCTTTCGCATCATCTCTACCGGCGGCGGGCCGGGCGCCGGACGTGTCACTCGATACATCTCCGAGCGAGACCGAGATCCCATGCGAGAAGGTCCCGGCTCTCGCCCTCTTTTTAGCGACGACCACGAAGGGCTCTCCTATCGCGCCGCCAATCGCATACTAGATCCTGACGGAACCCCTGAGAAGGACGACCTGCTTCACTTCTCAGTCAGCTTCGAAGATGAGGATTTCGAAAAGCTTGGTAGTAATGAAAAGGAACGGCAGGCGCGGCTCCGCGAAGTCATCCGCGAAGGGATGAAGGGCATGGCCGAGGAACTCAACGTCACTTCGTTGACGTGGGTCGCCGGCATCCATCGCAACACGGACAATCCACACGCGCACATCGTGATGCTGAAGAGCGTCATCGACCGCACGACCGGCAAAGAGAAAGAGATCGGCCGCATCCGCAAGAGTCTCTTACCTCACAAGGAAATGGAAAACGGTGTCGAGACCATAATCCCAGGCCGCATTGGCGAGAGATTCCTTTCTGGTCTGGACCGACAACAAGCCCTTTAACTCAATCCAGATCATCACCGATCGAAGATAGACGCGGCCTGGGAACGCTTAGTTGAATCCGTTCAACAGCGGAAGCCAGCCGTACCGGAGCGTGCCGCTGAAGCGGTGACGGAGCTAACACGATCACAAAGGATTCAAGGTTGGGAACGGCTGTCGAGCCAGGCTCGTGATCATCAGTCCGTAGTTGCGAGTTGGAATAATGATGCATCAGTAAGGGAACAGGATAACCGCGGCTTCCGCCTCGCCCTGGGAAAGCACCTGGAATTCACTACCCGTCTAGCGTTCGCTCAAGTTTGGTACGAACGAGCCGTCGAACATGGTGACGCCTATCGATTCGATGTTGTGGATCAATCGACCAGCGAAGAAAGAAAAATCTCGGAGCTTGATGTGCATCGTCGGGCAGCCGCGCGCGCTCAACGAGCTAGCCCGCTCAATCGCGATAGTCGCGAAGCGGCATTTGCAGCGGATCTGTCTCGCCATCGACAGACACTCGATCAATTAACAGAGGCCCGCGAACAAAAGATAGCCGCCCTGGGAAAGGACGTCGGCTCTCTTCGCGGAACACTCGAAAAGGTCGAACAGAATGTAGCCAGGCTGTACGAGATGCCGACCGAGAAGCAATTGACTCCGCTTCTCTCACGGCAAACGCTGTCAAAGCTTCAGGACCAGGCTGTAAGGCTTAGCCTGCCAGACAAGGTGTGGGAACTCGAAAAGTTGCGAATAGCTCTGGCGCATGAGCATGGCGCGCCTACCCGCACTGAAGATGAAGCCGCCACTCTCGCCGCGCAGGTTAGTGTATCGCGCGCCAATCTGTCGGCCAGCGAAGCTCGATTGGAAAACTTTGAAGCTTCAGTCCATTTGACGAATTACGAAATCGGTGGAGAGCGATGGTCGCTCGGCGCCATCGACAAGCGGATCGCCCGCCGTCAAGAGGACTCCAAAATCATTCCACAGCGTGCGATGCGGTTAGATCTGCGATCGCTGGCACGGCTGAATCATTCAACTGAGCAACGCGAACAAGCGGCTGCTGAGGTGGAGCATCTTAAATTCATCCGGTCCGAAATTGTGCGGGAGGTGGAGCGTCGCCGTGAACCAATGGTTGCCGATCGCGATCTCGCCCGCGAGATGACCGACATACTTAATGACGCTTATCAATCAGAAGAACGCTCGCGACGACAAAACGGCGAAACCATGCCGGAACCAAAATACGAGCGTTACCAAATCAACTCACTTGAAGCCGGCGCGGAAGCGCTACTCGATTCCACACTTCTGCGTGAGGTTCATGAGTTGGAGAAAGCAACATCAAAAAGTGATCCAACTATCAATTGGGAAGGTCGCGCCCTTGCCAGAGAGGTCATGTCAGGCATTGCTGTCGACGAAACCAAACAGCGTCTCGAACACTTTCTCGAAGGCAAGAGAGTCGCTTCTCTGAATTTGGGTGATCACCGCACCGCGACACTCCGACAGGTCGAAGCGCGAACCCTAACGGATTATGCCGTCAGCATCATTGAAAGCAGCGAGCACCGCGAATATCGGCATGCGATAAACAAGGCTGCGCAGGAGTATCGTGGGCGCTTAGTGGCCGATTTCGAAAAGGCGAAAGATTATTACGCGACCGCACGGGAGCTGGCTTCCGAGGCGCACGGCAGTGACCCGCAGTTCACCGACAAGGAAAGAATCAATTTGGAGATTTATGCTGAACGGCAGAATGATGAAATGGCTAGGCAGCAATATTTGGACTTAGCTCGAACTGAACAGAACAACGATCGCGAGATTTCGGTTTCGCTTAGCCGCTGAACATATCGCAGAGAGCGGGAAAAGTAAGCTAGTTGGAGTTTCCCGCCGTTATGATTTTAATTGGATGAGCGATCTTCGCCTCGGCGATGAGGCGAGCAACCTCATCGATCAGTTCATCAACGCCAGCAGGCTTGACCAAGTAACCCTGCGCACCGGAAGCGCGAGCGCTTTCTTTATCCGAGTCTTGCGCGGCACCGGAGTAAAAGAGAATCGGTGTTTCAGAATCATGCTCGCGTATTTTTCGTGTCAGCTCGTCACCCGAAAGGCCAGGCATCCAATTATCGATCAAATAAAGATCGAAGGATTCAAATTGGGCTAAACGAAGCGCCTGCTCCGCGCTGTCAGTGGTAATTACCTCATAACCTTCCCCGCCCAAGACCAATTTGATTAAATCGCGGGTATCCGGGTCGTCCTCTGTACACAAGATGCGGGCCTTGGGGGAAGGCATGATGTTCCTCGGGGTCTTAAGCCGAATTATCGCATGGGTGCCTATATACCATTCGGCAAGTCAGGAATGAATACTCGCCTTGAACACCGATTTGCAAAAATCTCGGGCGTCACGCTAATGCAATTACTCCTTGTATTGGTAACCTTGCGACCGATGATGCGAACGTTCAAAATGCATTCGAGATCGAGTTGGACGCCCAAGTTCTTCAAAGTATAATGCTGCTCCGCGATTGAATTTCATCGGAGGAAACAAAAATGGCTGACTGGCGCATGACTGGCACGTACTTCAAGAGCTGCAACTGTGATCCTGGCTGTCCTTGCGACTTCATGAGTCCGCCGACACATCATAAATGCGAAGGCGTACTCGGCATGAAGGTGGAACAAGGTAATTTTGATGGCGTCTCGTTGGACGGGGTGAAGTGGGCAGTCGCCTATCATTGGCCTGGGCCACTTCATGAAGGTAACGGTACGGTCAAGCCTTACTTCGATCCGGCCACGAAACCCGATCAGTTGGACGCGCTCGGCAAGATTCTAACCGGACAGGCCGGCGGTAGTTGGTTCGAAGTACTCGCTTCGATCATTACTGAAGTCAAGGCGCCCGCAGTCGTGCCGATTGATTTTGAAGTCTCGGGAAAGAAAGGGACAATCAAGATCGGTGACGTGATAGAAAACAGCTTTGCACCGATTAAGAATCCGGTAACCGGCGAAGAAGCTTCGATGCAGGTTCGCATTCCCGGTGGGATGGAATACTCAGATCAAGGTGAAGCAGAAATCTTGCGCTGCGATGTAATGCGTTCGACTGACGAGATTCCTTTTGATTACATGGGGAGCCACACCTCTCTGGTCGAGCGTCAGACATTCGGCAGTCACAGATAGCGACTCGTAGAATTCACTTCCCTTTATTCGAGCAACCTCGAAATCAATGAACGCTTCTTTGGAAAATATCTTGAAGCGTGATCGCATGATTGTGTTGTGCGGTCTCGGCGTCTTAACACTACTCGCCTGGGCCTACCTGTTTTATCAAGCGCATCAGATGAATAACATGCCGATGGATGGCGTGAAGATGAACATGCCAATGAACGGCATGGATATGAAGATGCCGATGACGATGGCCATGCCGCAAATACAGTCGTGGACGCCGTTTGACCTCCTTCTCATTTTCATCATGTGGGCAGTGATGATGGTGGGGATGATGTTGCCGACCGCCGCGCCGATGATTCTGTTATTTACCACCGTGAGCCGCAAGCGACAGGAACAGCAACGCCCTTTCGTTTCAACTGGAACTTTTGTTTTGGGTTATCTCACGGTCTGGACCGCCTTCGCAGTGCTCGCCACACTAGCGCAATGGAGACTTCACAGTGCAGCCTTGATTTCGCCGATGATGGTAACGACAAGCGCAGCTCTGGGCGGAGGGCTACTGATTGCAGCCGGAATCTTTCAATGGACTCGGCTAAAACATGCCTGTCTTTCGCACTGTCGCTCTCCTTTAGATTTCATTACTACTCATTGGCGTGAGGGAAAAACCGGTGCCTTTCTTATGGGCCTCAGTCACGGTGCTTACTGTGTCGGCTGCTGTTGGGTGCTGATGAGTTTGCTGTTCGTAGCCGGCGTTATGAACATTCTGTGGATTGCAGTCATCGCGGCTTTTGTGTTGATAGAGAAGGTCGCGCCGGCAAAGATTGGTCCCTGGGTGAGTCGAGTCGCGGGCATTGCACTCGTTGCTTGGGGAGCTTGGCTCGCGTTCTTAGCGTCGCGATAAACGAGTCTCTGACGCCGAAAGCGGCATCCTATTCCTTATCTAGCGCATGTTTTTTTCGTCGTATTCATGGGACGCTGAGTCACCGCAAACGAATATGAAGCGCGCGCGCCCGCGTTGATACCCGCGCATGAAACTATCAACTCCCGTTTTGCTTTCTTTGAAGCCGACGGGAAGCCGAAATGTAAATAGGCCCTCCGCGGTAATAGTTTGCGAGCGATTATTTCGTTGCGCAGCGGCATTCGTTGCCAAAAAATATTGCGGCGACGCAAAGTGATACTGTAGTGGAATTTTCAATGCGCATAACGAACTTAATTTATGACGCAGACCCGTTGGAGACAAACGCGCAATACGAGCCATGATGCTCGGATGCGATCTTCTACCGTCGGCGCGACCCGGAGTGGCTGCCACCAACGCGACCTAAACTCCTCCCTCGA
>JAJPKD010000188.1 GCA_021323895.1 Acidobacteriota bacterium
AGATGTCTTACCTGATTCGCAAAAGCTTCGGTGGATAAGTAGCGCAAGTTGGTAACTTGCGCCTGCTTTGTTCGAATCAACCGCAAGTTAACAACTTGCTCTACTTTGCCAGTCGTAACCTCCTGACCCGCCAAGACGTATTAACAAACAGCGTGCTAAACTACGCCTCGCCCGGCACCAAATTCGAAATGGCTTTTCCACGATCTCGAACTCAATTATCCCTGGCTTTATTGTGTCTTTCCGCCATCTTTTCGCTCGGCCTTACAGCTTGTAAGAGCGATTATCCGGCGTCCGGCAAGGCCGCCACGGGCGATCCGAAATCGCAGCCTCGGCAGGTGAAAACCGTCAAAGTCGCGGAGATGCCGATCGGCGAAACGGTCGTGGCTAACGGCAATCTCGCGGCTTACGATCACACCACGATCAGCATGAAAGTGCCGGGCCGTTTGCAAACGATCACGATCGATCTCGGAAGCGTCATTCACAAGGGGCAGGTCATCGCCCAGCTCGAACAGCAGGATTACAAATTGCGAGTGCAGCAGGCTGAAGCGGCTCTGGCGCAGGCGCGCGCGCGGCTGGGATTGTCGCCCGATGGAACTGACGATCGCGTCACCGCGGAAGAGACCGGAACTGTGCGCCAGGCCAAGGCAGTTTTGGAAGACGCGAAGTTGAAACGCGATCGCGCCGAGAAGCTGGTGCAGCAGGGAATTACGCCGCGCGCGGAATGGGACAGCGTCGATTCGGAATACAAAGTCGCCCAGAGCCGTTATCAGGATGCGCTCGAAGAGATTCGTAATCGTCAGGGATTGCTCGCGCAGCGGCGTTCGGAACTCGCGCTGGCGAAACAGCAACTTGCGGATACGATCGTGTACGCGCCGATGGAAGGCGTCGTGCAGGAAAAGAAAGCCAGCGTCGGTGAATACCTCGCCGCCGGCGCTCCGGTGGTTGATATCGTGCGCATCGATCCGCTGCGTCTGCGCGTGGACGTCCCTGAGCGCGAATCGCACAACATCAAGAATGGTCAGAGCGTGCGCGTTACCGTCGAGGGCGATCCCGATTCGTATCTCGGCTACATCAAACGCCTGAGTCCGACCATCACCGAACAAAATCGCATGCTGTCTGTCGAAGCTGACGTGCGCAACAACGGACGCCTGCGCCCCGGCGCGTTTGTGAAAGTGGAGATCGTGACGAATCAAACTGCAACCGCAGTGACGGTTCCGACGAACGCGATTGTCACCTTCGCCGGCATCGATAAAGTGATCATCGTCGAAGGCGGCAAGGCTTTGGAGAAAGCTGTCACGCTCGGCCGCCGCGGATCGGATTGGGTCGAGATCAAAGCCGGCATTAACGTTGGGCAAAGCGTCATTGTCGATCCGGGGAATTTGCAGTCAGGGCAGGCAGTGACTGAATTTTAGACTTTGGATTTTTGGATTTCTCTGTGTCCTCTGTGGTTACGTTTGTTCACCACAGAGGACACAGAGGTGTAAAAGGCTATGCAGAAATTAGCCGAAATTTGTATCCGCCGACCTGTCTTCGCCGCGATGATTATCTTGTCGCTGGTCGTGGTCGGGTCGGCGAGCTATTTCAAACTCGGCGTCGATCGGTTTCCCTCGGTGGATCTTCCCACCGTTAGCGTTCGTACAAGTCTACCCGGCGCATCGCCCGAAGAGATCGAAACGCTCGTCTCGCAACCAATTGAAGAAGTCGTTAACACCGTCGATGGCATCGACAACCTGCGCTCGGTGTCCGTGCAGGGCGCCTCGATCGTGATTGCCACTTTCAATCTGAATCGTGACATCGACACTGCTGCACAGGATGTGCGCGATCGAGTTTCTTCAGTGGCTCGCGATCTGCCGCCCGATGCCAAGCCGCCGGTCATTGCCAAGTTCAACAACGACAGCACCGCCGTTATATCGATCGCGCTGTCGGGCCAGCGTTCGATTCGCGAGTTGACCGAATACGCCGACAAGGTGGTGAAGGTGCAACTTGAACGCGCGGGCGGCGTCGGCGAGGTGGATGTCGTCGGTGGTCTGGATCGAGCGATTAATATTTGGATCGATTCGCAGCGTCTGGCCGCTTACAAGATTCCGATCACTCAGGTCCGCGATGCCTTGCAAAGGCAAAACGCCGACGTCCCCGGCGGCAACGTCGAAACCGGCAAACGCGAACTGGTTTTGCGGACGCTGGGCCGCTACACCGATCCGCGCGACATGGAAGAACTGGTGGTCGCGAACATCAACGGCGCGCCGGTGAAAATTCGCGACATCGGCCGCGTCGAAGATGGAACGAAAGAGCAGCGTTCGATCGCGCGCCTCAACGGAACGCCGACTGTCACTTTGGAAGTTCGCCGGCAATCGGGCGCGAATACCGTCGAAGTGATCCACAACGTCAAGCAGCAGCTCGATCGCGTCAAGGCGCAACTTCCGGCCGACATCAAGCTTGACGTGATTCGCGATCAGGAGCGGTACATCGGCGCCGCGCTGCACGAGATCACCCGTCACCTAATCCTGGGCAGCATTCTCGCCAGCCTCGTCTTGCTCCTTTTCATGCGTTCGTGGCGTTCGACGCTGATTGCGGCGGTCGCCATTCCGTGTTCGGTCATCTCGACGTTTGGCATGATGCGCGCGATGAACTTCACGTTGAACGGCGTGACGATGCTGGCGCTGGTTTTGATGGTCGGCGTGGTGATCGACGACGCCATTGTTGTCCTGGAGAACATCTTCCGTTTTGTGGAAGAGAAGCGCATGACCGCGATGCGCGCCGCCAAAGAAGCGACGGCCGATATTGGTCTTGCCGTGATGGCGACAACCTTTTCGCTCGTCGTGATCTTTCTGCCCGTCTCGTTCATGTCGTCGATCTCGGGTAGGTTCTTGTTTCAGTTCGGAATTACCGCAGCCGTTGCTGTGCTGGTGTCGCTGCTGGTTTCATTCACGCTGACGCCGATGATGAGCGCGCGTCTGCTGCGCACCGCCGATGCGTCGGCGAGTCACGGTCACGATCTTCGCCATCACGACACGGTTTCTTCGGCAGGTTCACGCAAGGGCTTCTACGCTTTTATCGATCGTTCGTACACGTGGTTGTTGCGTTTGGCGATGCGGCATCGACTTGCGGTTGCGGTTGTGGCAATCGCAGTCGCATTGTCGAGCATTCCGCTCTATCGCGTCGTCAAACAGGAATACATTCCCAGCGCCGTGGACGAAGCTGAGTTCGACGTCAACGTGAACGCTCCCGAAGGCACGAACATCGACGCTATGGATGCGGCGATGGTGGCGATTGAAAAGGACCTGATGCAGACGCCGGGCGTGCGTTTGATCCTGTCATCGTCGGGCGGCTCATTTCTCGGCGCCGTAAACAATGCCGGGGTTTACGTACGCATCGCGCCACATGAAGAGCGCGTCTTCTCTTTGACGAAACTTTGGAATGCAATTCGCGCCGGCCATCCGCTCGACGCGTTCAAAGGCAATTACACCCAGCGCGACGTGATGCAGGAAGTGCGTCGCCGTCTGCAAAAATACGCGCCGTTTCGCTGCAACGTACGCAACGCTCCGTCATTCAACATCGGCGGCGGCAATTTTGACATCGATTTCGTTTTCCGTGGGCCCGATCTGCAACAGCTCGCTAAGTACGCCGACACGTTGGGCGACAAGATCGTGAAGAACGAAATTCCCGGCATCGTCGATTCTGATACGACGCTCAAATTGGACAAGCCTGAATTACGCGTAAACATCAATCGCGATCGCGCGGCGGATTTAGGCGTGGATACTTCTAACATCTCCACCGCGTTGCGTTTGATGGTTGGCGGCGACGACCGCGTTTCGCGTTTTCGCGATCCGTCGATGAATGAAGACTACGACGTTGAGCTTCGCTTGAGCGACCAGGATCGCAAAGACGCGGCCACGATCTCTCGTCTCTACGTGCCGTCGTCGCGCGCCGGTCTGGTGCGAGTCGATAACCTTGTCGAGATCAAGGAAGGCATCAGCCCATCGCGCATCGACCGATTGGATCGACAGCGCCAGGCGTCCGTGCGCGCCGGAGTAGCGCCGGGTTACGCGCTGGCGGATCGGTTGGATGCGCTACGCACTGCGGTGGCACAGATGAATTTGCCGGCGGCGTATTCGACGATCGTGGCCGGCCGTGGCCGCGAACTTGAAAGAACTTTCGTGGAATTCCTCTGGGCGTTCCTGCTTTCGATCATCTTCATGTACATGATCCTGGCGTCGCAGTTCGAGAGCACGATTCACCCGTTGACGATCCTCCTTAGCCTGCCTTTGTCCGTGCCTTTTGCGTTGCTATCGCTTTGGCTGCTCGGTGACACACTGAATCTTTACTCAGCGCTGGGAATCCTGGTGCTGTTTGGTGTGGTGAAGAAGAACGCGATCTTGCAGATCGATCACATGAACAATTTGCGGACGCTTGGCATGGAACGCGACGCTGCGATCGTTCAGGGCAATCGCGATCGGCTGCGCCCGATTCTGATGACGACGCTGGCGCTGGTGGCCGGCATGGCGCCGCTGGCACTTGGTACTGGTCCGGGTGCGGAGGAACGGCGTTCGATCGCCATCGTCGTTATCGGCGGACAGTCGCTGTCGCTGTTGCTCACGCTGATCGCGACGCCCGTGGTTTATTCATTGCTGGATGACATGCGCGCAACCGCGAAATGGAAACGCGTGGCGCGCGCGACGGGAAGAATTACCGCGCCGGTGACCGGCGGCTTTCGCAAAATCGCTCCCACACGGCGAGGTGAGCCAGCAACCGAAGCCGACAACAAGCCCGTCCCCGCGTTGCACACCGACGATTAATTTATTATTTGATGCGAAACGTTGCGATGTCGGCAAGCGAATCGCCGACGATCGCGTACTCGCCGGGAGGGAGCGGCCGGAGCGGGCGCAGCTCCATATAATTTACAAAGAGAATTCTATTTGGACCGGCACTCACGCGGAGTCGTTTCAAGATGCGCCGTTCGATCTGAATATTGTCTTCGGCAAATGGCGCGTAACCCTTTCTCCCTTTGAGCAGCGATATCTTGAGGGACCGCTGTGATTTACTACTGGTCAGCCTCGCCAGTTGATGAGGCGGCGGATCCATTCGATCAGCCACGAAGACCAAGAAACGCACGTCACTGTTCGTCAAAATCAAGCTTGCTTTCGATCCCGTCACGGTCAAGCGCGCGACTTTGTCTTTTACCGCCGGGCGAAAAACATCAAAAGCAAACTGTCCCGCTTCAAATGGTAGGGGGACTGCAGTGCCGCTGGATATGTAGTAAATCTTGGTGAGATCGTTCGGAGGTTCTGGAAAGTCTTGTTGGGGCGCGCCGGATGCAAGGTTACTTAGCGGCCACGAGAACGCGGCCAGACAAAGTAAGGCGGCTACAAACTCTAGCGGCTGTTTGGTAATCCGACGAAAGAAGATCACTCGCTTTGGATGAGTTCTTCCGGAACTTCTTCCGGCAAATTCAAAATTTTTTCCCAGCCGGAATTGTCGGCGCGCATTTGCGCGGTGAGATCGTCGCGCAACTTTGCCAATCGATCGCTCAAACGCCTTGCGTAATTATGAAGATCGGGGAAGCGCTGCATCTGATCGGCGACAAACGCTTTCTGTTTTTCGATTGATGGGATGGGATTGTGCTGCCCGTTCTCCCAGAAAGGTTGCAACAATCGCTCAACGATCACCGCGTCGGGAATTTCTACGTTTTCATCGTCCAGCCCAGTGACGTCCGCCAGATAATTTCCCTGCGCATCGATGCCGCGGAACACCTGCAAAGTTCCGGGCAACGTCGTTTTGTCGAGCGAGTTCGAAGCTTTCAAAGTTGGTCGTCCGTCGATCACGGAAGCCTTGAAGATCACGCCGGCGACGTTCTTCACTTCGCTCGAAAGTTTGGTGCCGATGCCGAAGCCGGCGGCCTCGGGAAACTCTTTGACGATTCGCTTCAACTTTTCGACATCGAGATCGCCGGTGAGGTTCGGCCGCAATCCATGTAAACCATTCGCTTCAAAGAATTCCAGACACCACTTGCCGAGTTCCGCTAAATCACCAGAGTCAACGCGGAAACCTTTGAACGCCTTGCGCCGCGCGTCATTCGAAGTCGCGGCCATCGCGGCATGCACTGCGCCCAGGTAAACGTCGATCGTATCGAGCAGTAGCGTCGTGCCGTTGGGGTTCGCGTCGAGCCATCGTTCGAAGGCGACTTGCTCGAAGTGCTTTGGCTGGCCGGTGCGCGGCTCAATCTCCGGCTCCGTCAAATATTCCAGGTAGGCCTGCTGCCAGTAGTGCGCAATCGTGCCGACCGCGGGAATATCCAGACGATGCGCGGCTTCCATGTTTGAAGTGTCGTTGAACCCGCCGATGAACGCGTAGGTCGCGATGTCCACGGCGCGCTCGATGTCGCCGTTGCGCCGCAAAGAAAAATCAGAGAGCCAGCGATCGCCGGCGGCCATGCGAAATTGCATCGCCGTGCTGGCGGTGGTCATCGGCAGATCGAAGGCGTGCTCGAATTTAATCTCCTGAGCTTGGGTGAGCCCGAACTTGCCGGTGATGTCGGCGATCGGCTGCTGCGGAAACATGATCGTGCCGGGCCGCACGGCACGGATGGCGCCCGCGAATTGAATGTCTTCGATGGCTTTCGCGAATCGTTGCAGGCCGCCGCGATCCTGTTCGAGAAAACGCAAACGCGGCCGATCAAGCTGGCTGTCAACCAGCAAACGAATCAAACGTTCGTGGCCCAACACGGGCGCGAACGGCAGCTTGCGCTGCGTCACATAAAACGTCGCGATCATCTCGCTCAGCGGCTTGCCGTGGACGGACGTCACATCCTTGTACGACGCGTCGCCCATGGCCGCGTGATAGCGATCGAAGTTCAGCGTGCCCATTTGTCGAAGCATCATACGCCTGGCCCGCGTTTGGCCCAAAATCGTTTGGGACATCCATCGGTTTGCGTACTTGCATCGGATCGGGTTGTCGGTTGTATTCTAAGGGCGTTCCCCATCAGCTCTTCCCGCTTTTAGGTTAAGGCGAAGTGAAACTCGCTTCGCCAACCGAAATCAATTCGAAGGAGAGAAGAACATGAAAGCTGTGAAGATCATCAAGGTGGTGAGTCTTTCTGTCGTAGTGGCAAGCGTGATGTTGGTGGGTGCAAGTTCAACTTCCGAAGCAGGCAATCGCTGCACGGATCATTGTGCGGACGTTTACAAAGTTAAGAAAGACGCTTGCCGGTTAATTCCTTTTAAGACTGAACGGAAGATTTGCGAGCGGCGAGCCAAGGAAGCGAAGGAAGACTGCAAACACCGATGCCGGTGAAGGCAAGCAGCCGCGTGTGAGCCGTGAGCAGCTATCCTCTCCCCGCTGCTTTGGCGGCGTCACCCACGATTTCAGCGCCGGTTTCGCGCATCTCTTCGACCGCCTTCGCGCCGTCCTCTGGATTGAGGTTCACTGCGCGCATCGCATCGGCGAGGGCACTCACTTCAAATCCCTCTTTCAAAGCGTCGAGCACGGTGTGCTTCACGCAATAATCAGTCGCGAGTCCGCCAACCCAAACCTCCCCGACGCCTTCTTCGCGCAGCAGCGAAGCGAGATTCGTCCCATCAAATCCCGAATAACCATCGGCACTTTCATCGATTCCTTTAGAAATGATCGTGACGCGGGGATCGTCATTCAGATCGGGATGAAACTCCGCGCCGCGCGTTCCTTGCACACAATGCACTGGCCACACGCCGCCGTAAATCTGAAAATGTTTCGTTTGCGGCGGATGCCAATCGCGCGTCTTGTAAACCGGCTCACCGCGATCGAGAAACTCCTTGATCAGTTTATTCAGCGGCGCGACGACTTCATCGCCATTTGATACGGCCAACGACCCGCCCGGACAAAAGTCATTCTGCCCATCGACTACGATGAGAGCCTTTTTGCTGCTTTCAGCCATGTCTGTTTCCTCAACTTCGATTATTAGATTAGCGCTCGCGCCGGAACGCTGCAACGCGTGCAGAATTTCAAATGCCCTTCTAACATCGGGAGAGGGAGATACGACTGGCAGAATTCTTATTGACTTTGGCAGCGTTTCTCGATAGAAGCATCTCCGCCGAGCGAATTCCTTCGGCGAAACCAACTAAAACCAGTGCCCACCCCGATGTGACCGTCCAGAGGAGGAGTCCAATGTCCAAGCTTCTACGAATCGCGCTAGTCATCACCTGCTCAGCCTTTATTGTTTCCCAGGCCGTTTCTCAAAACGTAAACACCGACGCACTGCGCTGGCGATACATCGGGCCGG
>JAJPKD010000001.1 GCA_021323895.1 Acidobacteriota bacterium
CGTCACACCGAATGGTTACGTCTAAATCAGTTCCGCTGATGCGAATCGAATCTTCACCGGCCGACTCGATCAAAATATTCGCGAGGACAGGGATGGTGTTCTTGCGTTCAACTACTCCCTGAACAAAAGCCAATTCCTTTTGCAGCGCTCCGCGCGCCATCACAAATTCCATCTTTGTTTCACTCCTGCGGTGATCCGTTTTATATCACAGTTATTCATGCGCATGCACAACCTGAATCTCTTTATGGTTTCATAAAAAGAAGTTTCAATATATCTCTAGGAACACTAGTAAGCCTTGTGGAAATGTGGAAGCGCCAAATATCAACGGAGATTGCGGTTGCTGACTGTGAAAATCAAATCCTGATCCACATCGAAGCAGGTACGATTGGTTCATCCGTTCATTTCCACATTCTCAACCAGAACATTCACAGGTGCGCGTTGTGCAAATCTTTAGTTGGTTTCTAAGTTATTGCTCAACCGCTTTATGACGGTCTCCATGTCAGGATCAGAAGCTGCCAGTCGATTAATCTTTTCCACCGAGTGGATCACCGTCGTGTGATGTTTTCCGCCGAATTGTCGCGCAATTTCCGGGAAACTCTTCTTGGTGAATCGCTTGCACAGATACATAGCCACCTGCCTGGGCACCAAAACCTGTCGAGCGTTCGACCTCGCGCGCAGATCGTCGATGGTTACTTTGTAATGGTCGGCGACCAACTTTTGAATCATCGGAATGGTCACGGCATTGTCTTCCCCAGTCCGCGCCACGCTGCGCATTGCTTCCTGCGCTAATGACTTCGAGATAGGAACTCCGCGCAACGAAGCCATGGCCATCACGCGAATCAAAGAACCTTCCAACTCGCGAATATTGTGCTTGCTGTTTCCCGCGACGAAGAGCGCGACATCGTCAGGTAGCTTAATGTTCTGAAATTCAGCTTTGCGACGAAGAATCGCGACTTTTGTTTCAATGTCCGGCGGTTCGATGTCAGCGATCAGACCCCATTCGAAGCGCGAGTGCAGGCGTTCTTCAATCTCCGGAATTTCCCGCGGCGGACAATCCGAGGTCAGAACGATCTGCTTCTGCGCGTCATACAAAGCGTTGAAGGTGTGGAAAAACTCCTCTTGAGTGCGCTCCTTGCCCGCGATGAATTGAATGTCGTCGATGAGAAGAACATCGATTGAGCGATACCTCTCGCGAAAGACTCGGGTCTTGTCATAGCCGTAGCGAATCGCATTAATCAACTCGTTCATGAATCGTTCAAGCGAGAGATATGCGATTTGAAGGTGGGGATTCGCGGCCTTGATCGCATGGCCGGCTGCCTGAATGAGATGAGTCTTTCCGAGACCGACTCCGCCATAAAGATACAGTGGATTATATGTTCGGCCCGGCGACTCGGACACGGCTTTGGCCGCGGCGTGCGCAAAACGATTACATTCTGCAACCACGAAAGACGAGAAGGTGTATTTCTCGTTGAGAGCCGAGTTCGTACTCTCAATGAACGGGGCGGACTCCTCTTCTGGCGCGGATGCCATCGGTGTGGACACCGCCTGATTCGTGGCACGATCCGGGTTTGCAACGGTGACAGATTCGCAGGGGCGACCAAAAAGTGTCCACTCGATTTTGTATTGGCTAAGTTGTAATTCAGCAAGCGAGTCCATCAACACATCGCCGTAGTGTGACTGGATCCACTCCTTAACGATAAGAGTAGGCGCTGCGATTCTGATGACTCGTTCGGACTTCGACGTAGTGAACTGCAGAGGCCGAAACCAGGTATCAAAAGTCTGACTTCCAACGCGGCGTTGAAGACAAGAAACGAACGGTTGAGTTGGGGAACACTTTTCGATGAGCATGGGCGGAAATAACCGGCTGTACAAAGTACACTAATAGAGATTTTCGCATGGAATCGAGTGTACCAACCAGCGCGGAAGCTGAGACCATAACACAAGCGCTGAAGAGCTGGCAAGAAAAACACCAAAGCTTTTTACCTTCGTTTTCGGGCGTAAACATGAAAGGTTCTGAGGCCGAACAGCGTCGGGGAAATACGCTTCGGCGTAATGGAAAACACGGTCATCTCCTATAAAACTACAAACGCATATAACTAAAAGTATTACTGGATGTTAGTCGCGGCCGCCCTAAATTCTCGGTCGTGGATCAGAAGACTGAAGATGCGGTCCAAATCAGCGAGATTATAGTATTCAATCTCTATACGTCCGGGACTATTCCCGGACTTGACCGGGTGAATTCGCACTTGCGTTCCCAGCGCGCGTCGGAGTTTTGCTTCCGCAGCTCTAACATTAGGATCCACCGGAGTCGCAGCGGCAGTCGCCACCTGACTTGGCTGTGGCCGATTCAGCAGCTTGCCCCGTTGTTCCGTTTCGCGCACCGACCAACTGTGCTTGACTATCTTCTGGGCGAGACGGCGTTGAGTCATAGGATCTTCTATGGCAAGCAGGGTTCGCGCATGGCCGAAGGAGAGCTTCTCGTTTTCGATGAGACGCTGAATGTCGGTTGGGAGCTTTAGCACTCGGAGGTAGTTGGTGACGAAGGATCGATCGCGACCAACTCTTTGGGCCACCTCATCCTGAGTCAAGCCGAGAGATTGAATCAATCGCTTGTAGGCGTTGGCTTCCTCGATCGGGTTCAGCTCCTGCCGTTGAATATTTTCGATAAGCGCCAACTCAAGCAGTTTCTCGTCGGGTATCTCGCGGACAATTGCAGGGACGCGGGCCAAGCCCGCAAGTTGCGCCGCTCGCCAGCGCCTTTCACCGGCAACGAGTTCGAACAATCCACCGCGCGGGCGGACCAGTAAGGGCTGAATGATGCCCGTTGACTTGATCGACTGTGCAAGTTCTTCGAGCTTCGCCTGATCGAATGTGGTCCGAGGCTGTTCAGAATTTGGCTGAATCAGATCTGTTTCGATCTCTCGAATCTGGTCATTGTCCGCCCGCAGCGGATCTGTTGAGATCAGCGCGCTCAGGCCCCGACCCAGTGGCCGCTTGATTGTCATTTGCTAAAACCTCCTCTGCAAGTTGTGCGTACGCTTCGGCGCCGCGCGATTTGGCGTCGTAAAAGATCACCGGCTTGCCATAGCTGGGCGCTTCAGCGAGGCGTACATTTCTGGGGATGGTTGTGTTGAAAACGAGTCCGCTGTAGAAACCACGCAGGTCCGCTGCAACCGCAGGCGCAAGATTGGTTCGTTCGTCATACATAGTTAGGAGCAGCCCCTCAATCTTGAGTTGCGGGTTTACGACACGGCGGAGCCTGGCGAGCGTGTTGAAGAGTTCCGAAACCCCCTCAAGGGCGTAGTATTCACACTGAACCGGAACCAGTAGGGAATCGGCCGCGGCGAGCGCGTTCACCGTCAGGAGATTCAGCGCAGGAGGACAGTCGAGCAGGATGAAGTCGTAGCGGCCGGCAATTGGCTCGAGCAATTGACGCAGGATAAGTTCGCGATTCTCCATTCCGATCAGCTCAACCTCCGCTCCCGCGAGATTCCGATCGGACGGGACAAGATCGAAACCGAATCCGGTAGCAATAAGAATGTCTTCCAGCGGTTGGTTGAGGACTAGGCCGTGGTATGTCGTGCGGCGGCCGACGCTTCGATCAACGCCCGATCCTGAAGTAGCGTTGGCTTGCGGATCGATGTCCACCAGTAGAACGGAATGACCCATCTTTGCTATGGAGGCGGCGAGATTGACGGCTGTTGTAGTCTTGCCGACTCCGCCTTTCTGGTTGGCGATGGCGATGATCCTGGCCATTATTCGACGCGCTGTACTGTCGGAGAGATGGCCACATTAACACAGGGTGTTGGGGTTCGCTAGCGGTTTTTGCGAGTTTCGGGCGATCTGAGGGCGCTGATGTTTCGTGAAACGTTAGGACGCTCGCACGTCGTTCGACCGCGGCCGGTGTGCGGTCTCGATGTTTCACGTGAAACGTGAGGACTCTTACGCGTTCGCGGGTTGTTGCTGCTTGGCCGTCAGGTGGAACAGCAAGTTCGAGAGGGCCGCCGGAGTCATGCCTGGAATCTTACGAGCTTGTCCGAAGTTCTCGGGCTGCGCGCGCTGCAGACGCTCGACGATCTCATGAGAAAGACTGCCGACACGGTCGAACGCGAATCCTGAAGGTATTCTGAGAGTGTCATGTTGGTGAAGGCGGCGCATTGTTGCTGCTTGGGAGTCCAGGTATCCCGAGTAGAGATTGTCTGCCAAGACGGTTTCAAAATCCTCGACCGTTGTACCTCGCCGAACTGACGACGGGAGGAGGTCGATGATCTGTTTTGGTTCGATTGCGGCTCGCAGCGCGAGCTGCGCCAGCGTCAACGAGTCTCCTAAATCAGTACCGGTAACACGGCAGAGCTCTGCGTGAGGTTCGGTGCCACGCCTCAGCTTCGTCTGCTTCAAAGCCTCGCGCAAGCGGACCAAACGACTTCGGCGCTGGTTGAACCGCTCCCATTCCGTCTCGCCAACAAGACCAAGTTCTCGACCATAAGGCTCCAGTCGATCATCAGCGTTATCGTGCCTGAGAGCCAGGCGGCATTCAGAACGCGACGTAAACATGCGATAAGGTTCATCAACCCCGTTGGTGATCAGATCGTCAATCAAAACTCCGATGTAGGATTCACGGCGATCCAAGCGGAAGAATTGGCGACCGAGAGACTTGAGGCCGGCGTTAACGCCCGCAATCAAGCCCTGACAAGCGGCCTCTTCATAACCAGTCGTACCGTTAATCTGGCCGGCAAGAAACAGGCCTTTGACTGAAAGGGTCTCGAGGAACGGGGTGAGTTCCTTGGGATCGACGAAGTCGTATTCGATTGCATAGCCGGGCCGAATAATTTGTGCCTCTTCAAATCCCGGAATGAAGCTCACGAGTCGTTGTTGAAGTTGAGCCGGCAACGAAGTTGAAAACCCGTTCAGGTAAACTTCGTTCGTTCCATAACCTTCCGGTTCGATGAAGAGCTGATGGTGAGTCTTGTCAGGAAACTTCACCACCTTATCCTCGATCGAAGGACAATAGCGAGGACCGATGCTGGTGATTTGCCCGGAATAGAGTGGCGACTCATGTAGGTTCCGGCGAATCTCGTTGTGCACCGCTTCATTCGTGAAGCCGATGAAGCAATCAAGCTGCTCCTGATTAATTGCTTCCGTTGAGAACGAGAACGGTGTTGGTCGCTCATCCGGCGGTTGGCGTTCGAAAGAATCCCAATCGACCGTACGGCCATCGAGCCGCGGCGGCGTTCCA
>JAJPKD010000126.1 GCA_021323895.1 Acidobacteriota bacterium
AAGTGGCCGAACGACGGAAACCCAAACCCATGTCGGTAGTGATGGCCGTACGGTGATCGCCATCCACTGTAGAACGGAAAGAACGTGTGATAGCCAACGAAGGGGTTGAAGACCCACAGACCACCGTAACGGTAACCGTAGCCTCCATAGCCGCCGTAACCTCCATAGCCCCACGGCCCCGCGCCGCTGCCGAAACTTGAATAGCTGCTCGAGATGTTCCGTTGCAAGAGCTGACTGTTGGCAGCGACTAACGCGCGTCCGCGATCCTTGCTCCACAAGTCGAAGGCATCCTCATTGTTCTTGTCGAACTTCGCCGCGGTAACTTGCCCGCCATTAACGATGGCCGACTTTCCGTCTTTAACGATTGTGGCCAATCCCGAACCAGACGTCACGATGGCTCGTCCTTTCCAAACCAGTAATTCTGTTGTGTTGGCTGTCGTAACGTTGACGCGATAGAGACCTCGCCGATCAATCATCATTCTAGATTGCGGTGTTTCGACGTCGATCAAAGTCTTCGTGTCGTCGTCGCCAGTCACTTCGATGAAGGCGCTGCCTTGGGTGACCTTGACTCGCAGCGAATCGAGTGACGGATCGAGCAGCTCGAACTCGGAATTCTCGGCTAAGCGCAGATACGATCCGGGATTGAGCAACACCTCCGCACGACCGTATGAACCGGTGCGCACTGTATCTCCTGCGACCAGGTCTTCATTCGACATGAGCTGTCGCCAATCGGTTGATGCCTTCGTCTTGACTGTCACGTCGCCCGTCACCAGATTGACCCCGCCGGCTTTCGCAGACACAACATATCGTTCGCGGTTCTGTGCGCGCGCCGAAGCAACGCCGAACAACACTGCGAACATTAGAAACACCACGCTACTGTTTATGAAAGAACTCTTTTTCATGACAAACCTCCTTCTTCCCCGAGCGTCGTCATGACGCTCAATACTTTACTCGCAACTAGATCTCCTCCGGCCGAGCTTCGGTCTTAGTCCGAATGCGGAAGATTTTTTCCACCGGCATCATTACCACTATGCCATCTCCCTTTCCGCCCGTGTGAGCAGCCTCCATAATTGCCCTGGCGATTTCTTCCGCCCTTGTCGCATCGGCGAATATCTCGATCCGAACGCTTCTCACCTGCCAGTCATGCGTGAAAAAATTGTGGTACTCACCGTATCCTTTCACCTGGCTCACGCTGAACCCGTTCACCAGCATCTGCTTCAAACGCTGGTCGCGACTTCTTCAAGCTTGTCGGTCCGAATGATGGCGTTTACTTTCTTGAGCTGCATTTTTATTCTGTACCTCCTTCCCTGATCTCTCGCACGAGATTGGCGGTGCCCGGACCGCATCACTCACGTTTCTTCGTAGTCAGGATCAGAATGCCGGCTACTGCCAGCACGAACCCGACCGCTGTCCATAGTTCCATGCCGTGATATCTGTACCTCACATCAGTGAACAGCATTAAGACAATATGAGTCATGCTAATGACGACGCCTGTCACTCCAATGACAACTCCAGTAACCTGTCGTGTGGTCATAGCGAACCTCCTGTTAACTTCGCCGTCGTTGTGCCGGAGTCGAACGCTTGTCGGATCGTTCCAAATCAATTGTTTTCACTCTGCTAGGCATCATTCCCCCACATCAATCGACTCGTATTCGCCTCTGATGATGGCCGCGCGAATTTCCTGCACGCTCTTTCCTTCTTTAGTCATCTTGTCGGCAAGGAGAACCTCCTTGATACAAAGCGGTCAACCGGCGCCGTGCTTGGTCGTATAACAATCAAGCAAGCTCCGGTGGCCGAACTTATCGCAATGGCAATAACAGGGCTGTTGAGCTAACACGCTCGGAATGACTTCAGCCGCGCGATAAGCCGCAACCACATAGGGGTCAGTAAAAAGTTTTGGCGACAGCGTCTTTGGCAGCGGCTGGGCTGCTTCGGCGCTGGCGAAGAATGGCGGCACGTCAGACTCGGTCTGAGTCTCCGTGCGCGTCGAGACCCGACGATCACTGCGGCCCGCCCAATAGAAAACCAGACCCACGACCACAATTCCAACGACAACCGCCACGATCAAAATTGGAGAGTATCTTGAGTGGGTTTGAGTTGATTGACGCTTTCCTTTATTCATTGTTTACCTCCTACATTGCTGCTGCCGTCAGGCTCCGGTTCGCCGCGCGCATCGACAGGATGATGTCCAAAAACACGCTCTCAACCTGAGTGATACGAAAGCCGGCTTCGACGGCATTGCCCACCGTGTCACGGTTCATCTCGGTACCAGTACGACGAGTCAACACAGTCATCAGATCCAGCACCAAACCCAGCAATGGGTTGCGACTCCGCACGTGCTCAAACATGAGCAGCAATCCATCCGGACGAAGCACGCGACGAAGTTCGCGAAGGGCGCGCACCGGCTCGGGAACCGAACACATCGTGCAGGAAGTGATAACGGTATCGAATGACGCGTCGCGAAAGCACAAACTCAGCGCGTCCGCCTGAACAAAATTAAGAACGCCGCGATAACTTTCTCTGCGAGGCTGCGCTCTTCGCAGCATCTCCTCGCTGATATCTATGGCCACAATCTGACGCGCGGGCGGAAAGTGCTTGATGTCAACTCCAGTTCCCACCGCGAGAAACAGCACGCGGCCCATCATCTCGCGAAACAGAGTTGCCTTTGCGGGCCCTCGGCGAAGGTCGGAACCTTCGAAGAGATCGTAGAATTTGGCGCGTCTGTCCCAGACCGTTGACATTGCTATTCTTCCTTCTGCGGAAATTCGCAGCAGAAACACTTTCTGCACTTGTGCGCATACAGCTTGAGCATAATAAAGCTGGCGGCGCCGCCGACAATGCCAAGCGCTCCTACTCCGCTTCCTCTCATCGTGATTCCCACCAGATCAAACAAACAAACGATCATGGGAATAATCATCGCCGCTATCATTGACGGAACCATGCTTTCGATCGAGCCGAGGACGGGCGCGGTCGCCAGCGAAAGCACCATTTGAATAGTCATCGCCACAATCATTCCAACCGCCAGCGTCAAGGCGAGGTGCAGTCCCAGCATGTGGATCAAATGCATCTCCAGACTGGTTATCACGCCGACCAGAATCAGGAACAAACAGTCGCTACAACTAAAGATGAGTGACCGCCGATGCTCCCGCCGGCTTTCCCGACCCGCCGTCAGGTTTCCTGCTTGAGCCGTTGCGCTTTTCATCACGGTTCTCCTCCAATTCAAACTGCGCGGAGAAATCCCGGTTGAACTTCTCGTTCAGCCCCAGAATTCTTTCCGTCTGATCGAATATCCTGCCGATTGCGTGCGCCGACTCGCTGTCAAAGGCGTTATGCCGACAGAGATAGTCGGCGCTGCCGCGGATTCGCTCGATTGGTTTCTTTAGTTCCCGGTTCATCTGGATCGCCACCAGCGCGACCGAGGCGAGTTTCTCAGCCCTCACGAGGCAGTGCACCTTCGTTTCCAAATTTCTTCCCAGAGCGTTGTAACCTCTGGTCAATTTGCCAATCTCGTCGTTGGTTCTGACAGGAACGTCTCTTGTCCACTCGCCTCGCTCCATCCGTCGCATGCCGGCGAGCAACCTGCGAATTGGCCGGAGCACGAATTTGGAAAGAGCCAAGTTCGTAACCAGTGCCATCGCCAAGGCAGTGATCAGGAGATGAGCCACGTGCGTCATCAGCGAACTCTTCAGACTCTGCCTGATGTCATCGAGCGGGCCGGAGATCAGAACCATCACTGATTTCTGTTGGTACGGATCGGCGGGGGTCACAAGCGGCAGCGAGACGACCATCTGCGTGACTCCCTGAACGAACACCTGCGCCGGGGTGTTGCCCGGCAGTTTCTCGTAACTCTTAAGCATGGTCTGAAGATCCACCACCGTGCCCTGTAACTCAGAGTTGCTGGCGGCTATGACTTGGCCTTGACGATCGAGAATCAGCACGCGATAGGCCCATTGTCCCTCGCCATTAATGGCCCGCTCGTAATTGAAGATCAGGTTCTGCTGATCCTGACCACCGCCATTCCTCAAGACCCAACCTAAGTGTTGTGCCAGCTCTTCGAAATGTTGAGCGCGAGCATCGATGAGCATTTGCCGTTCGTTACGAAGGTTGAGCGTTTCAAACAGACTCATGGTCGCGACCAGAACGATTCCGATCAGCAGATTCAGCTTCCAACGCAATCCGAACTTGAACCGGCGCTTTTTCATATGAGCCTTTTGAACTAAATCTTTGACCATCATCCGCACGCCTTCGTTTGTTGACCTTTCATCCGGCGCGCAGTCGCTGATTCAACAGCTCCGCATTCACGCGGTCGCAGTGAGCACGAAACTCAACGCACCTGCGTTTGACTGTGCGCATTCTCAAGATGGTGCATTCCTGTCGAAATCCGACGACGGACTCAGTCACTCGCCTGAAGGCTTCGAGGATCGCTTCCAGATCGCCCACGGCGAGAAAGAGTCCTCGCCTAAGTTCCACTTGCTGAGTTTCAAGCGCCGCCGCACCCAATGCTGGACCAGCAATCGACAAGTCCTGGCCCAACACCGTCAGATCTGCTTGCAAGCTACTGATAATTGAAAGGCAGTTCTGACCATCATCAGGATTTCCGCCCATCATATGCCCCCGGCAGCAGGGACATTTACCTCCCAGATGAGAGTTCGCGTCGCCGCATTCGCATTCGTCGGGCAGTTGCTCGACCGCACTTGCCAGATCGCTCGCTTCTTGATGAATGTTTTGCCAAAGTCTTAGTAATTCCATAGCAAGCCTTCTCCGACCTTTGTGTACAACCTTGGACGATTAATTCGCGGCTTAAGCAGCGCCGCGCTGCCCGCCGCGCTGCTTCGCCGTTGACACGATTTGCCGGCAAGCAGATCAGATCACGTGCTTGAAGTTCTCACCTTCCACTGCGACAGCATCCAAGATGGCTTCGCCAGCTTCGTCGTGCGTGTACAAAGCAGTTCGGCTGGCCTTCTTCTCAAGTTGCTCCAACTTGCATTTGACTCGGGCTACTTCATTACCGGCCTTGGTGAAAATCACAGTGTGATCTTCGCCGTCAACTTTGTGTTGAAAGACGTAGTTTCCCGGCTTGAGCACTGTGTCTCCGACTCGCAACGGCGTCGTAAGCGTCATCGCTCCCTTTTTGCCGACGTGAATCATGCCTTTCATGTCCTGCGTGCCTTGCATCATTTGATGGTTGTGCTGGGCTACCAGCGGGATGCTGAAAGCCGCCAGAAGCAAAGCGAGCAACGCTCCCTTTGCCAACAAATTGTTTACGGTCTTCATGATTTCTCTCCTTTATTGTATTAGTTCCAAAGAATTCTCTTCACCCGAATTCAGCTTGATCGGGAACTTGTATCGATCACGCTGCTCTCAGTCTGGCCTTTTCGAGGGTGGCCAGAAACCCAAAAGCCGGATCCTTGAACTGCGCATGCCGCAGCACGTCCCAGTGCAGCCGCAGATAGTCCTGAAGGAATTCCACGACGTGGCGCATTGGAATCGTCAGATACACCGGGTGCGCTTCTTCTTCGTCAACACGACCGAACGCGACCATTCGCAGATGATGATGCGAAGGCAAAATGGTTCGCCCTTTTCTGATTAGCGTTTCCGCCAGTTGCCGTGTGTTCATCGAAGGACAGCAGCCGAATCGAGCCAGCGCCGCCGCCAGCACCGTCGGGTCGGTCGCCGCTTCATTCATCTGCGCGCGTCCTTCTTTCACTTCTCCGATCAGCATGTCTGCTTCGTCAGTCGGCACATCAAGCACTGGGTCCGGCTCTTCCCGATCGCCGTTATCGCAGTGACCGTGTAGCCTGGGAACGAGTCGGTTCGCGCCCGGAAAACGAAAGGCCAGGATGTCCAGATCTGTGACCGCGCGATAGCCGCCGTGGCCGCTGCCGATAATCGGATACTCAGCGACCGTGAAGTAACCATTCACGTGCAGATAGGTTTGGACTAATGCGACTGCGTTATCCATAGTTCTTTACCTTGAGCGTCTACGCTTTGCTCACCACGATGTCATCTCCCCGCGTGTTCACTTTGTATGCTTCGAGTGGTCGCGGCGGAGGTCCACTGATGTTTTTGCCGTCAGTGCTGTAATGTCCGTTGTGGCAAGCACACCAGATATGCTTAATGTCAGGCCGGTATTGCACAATGCATTCAAGGTGAGTACAGACCGCTGAGCACGCCTTCAGTTCGCCCGCTTCAGTGCGAACGATGATTCCTGGCTTGCTGCCGAACTTAAATATCTTGCCGGAATTGATAGGCACCTCGCTCAGCTTGGCAGCCACCACCGAGCTTTCGGTTGATTCGATTATTTGCGGCGGCGACATGAATCTGAAGATCGGATAAAGGATCGCCCCCAACGTCGCGAGCGCGCTGGTTCCCAGCAGGTAGTCGAGGAAGCCCCGCCTGTTCGGTGAAGATGAACCGTCTGATCTAAGGCTGGATTCCGATCTGTCTAAACTCGCGTTCTTCATGTTCTGCCTCACGGTTGTCAATCTCGGCTATCGGCGACCCTACTATGGCCGGCCCCTTCCCTGCGGATCGCCGACAGCCTGCGCGCGAA
>JAJPKD010000241.1 GCA_021323895.1 Acidobacteriota bacterium
AGGTTCGAATCCTGTCATCTCCGCCATAAAATCAGAGGTCAGAGGTTAGAGGTCAGAGATCAGCAAGACATCGCGCGTCTTGTCACTGATCACCAAGCTCTACCTTTGACCTTTTATTCTTGTCGTCAGAGTTTCTAGATGATAATCGGCGAGCGCGTCTCACACTCGTATTCAGACTTTGCTGACCTCTAGCCTCTGACCTCTTTTTATGACCAGAGTTCGCTTCGCTCCATCACCAACCGGTTACTTGCACATCGGCGCAGCGCGTTCGGCGCTGTTCAATTGGCTGTACGCGCGCAAAGTCGGTGGCAAGTTCCTGCTCCGCATCGAAGATACCGACCTGCAACGCTCGACTGACGAATCGACGCGGTCGATCATCGAGGGCCTCGAATGGCTGGGCCTGGATTACGACGAAGAGAAAGTCTTCCAAAGCGACAACGCCGACAAGCATCGCGCTGCCGCGCGCAAATTAGTTGACGAAGGCAAGGCCTATCGCGACTTCACGCCAAAGGAAGAACGCGGTGACGCCAACGTCAAGCAAGACATCGCCGACCGCGCGCGCGCGCATGCCGCCGAAGGTATCGATCATCGCAGCAATCCCTTTCGTGATCTCGCCAAAGATGAATCGGATCGACGGGCGGCCGCCGGAGAACCGTTCGCAATTCGCTTGAAAGTTGCGCGCGAAGGTGCGTCACACTTCGCGGATATCGTCTATGGCGACCAGGACCGCGCCTATTCAGAAATTGAAGATCTCGTCTTGCTGCGATCAGACGGTCATCCGCTCTACAACCTCTCGGTCGTGCTGGATGACATCGAGATGGGCATCACGCACGTCATCCGCGGGCAGGATCACCTAACGAACACGCACAAACAGATTTTGATTTATCAGGCGCTGGGCGCGGCGGTGCCGCAGTTCGCGCACCTGCCGCTGATTCTCGCGCCGAACAAGGCGAAGCTTTCGAAACGCAAGCACGGTGAAGTCGTTTCGTTGACGACCTATCGCGATCGTGGGTTTGTTCCTGCCGCCTTCCGAAATTTTCTCGCGCTGCTGGGCTGGTCGCCACCGGAAGGCAAAGAAATTCTTTCGAAAGAAGAATTGATCGAAGCGTTTTCACTTGAAGCCATCGGCCGCGCGAATGCCGTCTTCAATTTCCATGAGAACGATCCGCGCCATTGGACCGACGACAAAGCGCTGTGGATGAACGCGGAATACATTCGCACGATGCCGCTCGATGAGTTGTTGCCGATGGTCAAAGAAGAGTTGCGCGCGGAAAAACTTTGGCGCGAAGAATACGACGATGACGAGCGGGAATGGTTTTCAAACGTAGTAGATCTAATTCGCCAGCGCTTTTTCACTTTGAAAGATTTTTCGTCGCAGGGCCGGGCGTACTTTTCTGAAGACTTCGATCTCGATGAAGCAGCCGTGCGCAAAAACATTTTGAAAGAGGCGAAGTTGCGCGAACTTTTGCCGCAACTCGCCACACGCCTCGATCAAGTGGAACCGTTCACGGCGGCCAATGCGGAAACCGCATTACGCACCTTTGCCGAAGAGACTCAACAAAAAGCTGGCCTTTTCATCAACGCTTCGCGCACAATGCTGACCGGCCAGTCGGTTGGACCATCAATGTTTGACGTGTTTGAGATAATGGGTCGCGAACGTTCGGCGATGCGGTTGCGCAGCCAGCGTCCGTGGAACGAATTCCAGGTATAAGTACCGCGAGCGATAGCGAGCGGATCATGGTGGACCATCGCGGTGGTCCGGAGACAACTTTTTGGAGGAGCATTATGAAAAGACTTCTCGTCATCGCTTCAGTATTGCTGGCCGGTGCGATCACGATCTTCGCGCAGAACTCGAATTCGGGCGTCACGTCTCCCTCCGGTCGCACGCGCACGGTTGAGGCGAAGCCCACCCCATCGCCGAGAACCAAACCGAAAACAACTGACGCGACTGCCACGCCTTCACCAACTCCGGCGACATCGAAACGCACGACGCCGGCGGCTGGACCAACGACGGGAGTGTTGGCTGCTTTCGACAAGATCATCGACGGCATCCGCAAATCGGATGTCGATCTTTACATGAGCGGCTATTGGAATTCGCCGCAGCTCATTCTCTTTAACTACAACGGCACGGTGACGCGCGGGTGGGATCAGCTAAAGAAAAATCGTGAGAGTTCCTTCCCGCAGAGCACTGACGTGAAGCTCGACATCAAAGATCGACACGTCACCATGTTGGGAACGGGCGGCGCGGTAGTGACGTGTCTTTGGACGCAATCGATGACCTTCAACGGAAAGCCCGAGACGGACACCGGCCGCATGACACTGGTCTTCAAGAAAGTCGGCACGGAGTGGAAGGCCGTTCACCTGCACACCTCGCCGGATAATCCCGACCGGACGCGCGTGCCGGCATCTGAGCAACCGACACCGTAAAGAATAAGCCACAGATAAACACGGATTGACGCAGATAGAGGAAGGATGCTTTCCGGTCTTACCTTCTTATCTGGGTTTATCCGTGTCCCTCTGTGGTTTCAAAATCTTCGATAGCTGCCC
>JAJPKD010000098.1 GCA_021323895.1 Acidobacteriota bacterium
CGCGCGCCGGTGAGCGTGGGCGAGTATCTCGAATTCATGAACGCGGGTGGCTACCAGGATTTTCGCTGGTGGCATTCAGCGGGTTGGGAGAAGGTGAACACTGAACATTGGCGAGCCCCTTTGTATTGGGAGTTCCACGACGGCGAATGGATGATCCGTGATTTCGCAGGACTGCATCGCGCAATCGACAAAGCGAATGAGCCAGTGTCACACGTTAGTTTTTTAGAAGCCTCCGCATACGCGAAATGGGTGGGCAAGCGTCTGCCGACGGAGGCGGAGTGGGAGAAGGCCGCGACGTTATCGACAACTAGCTACTCGAAGCAGAACTTTCCTTGGGGTGATGACGAGCCGGATGAATCGCACGCAAACCTTTTCGAAAACGGTCTGTGGACAGTTGCGCCGATCGGCGCGTTTCACGCCGGCTCATCATCAAGCGGTTGTCATCAGATGATTGGTGATGTGTGGGAGTGGACGACTTCGGATTACGTTCCATATCCCGGCTTCAAATCAGATTTTGATGAATACAACGACAAGTGGTTTGTCGGGCAGAAAGTCCTGCGCGGCGGATCTTTCGCCACGCCGCAGATCCATATTCGCTCGACCTATAGAAATTTTTTCTATCCGCACGAGCGTTGGATGATTTCGGGTTTCAGGTGCGCGAAGTAGGTCTCATTCAAACTGCTTCTTGAATTCTTCAAACTGGTTCGCGAGGCTTTCAACTTTCTCAAGCAGACCCTGCACTTGTTCTTCCAGCTTCGCCACGCGTTCTGAATCGCTTGTTCTTCGCGGCGCTCTTTCAGGCGCAAAAGTCTCGGCTATCTCCTCCACTTCAGGCTCACCGGAAAGCAAGTGAGCGAAGCGTGCCTCTTTTTGCCCCGGCTGGCGCGGCAGCTTCGTTACCAGCGGTTCGCCTTCATGCGTGCTCAACGCACGCAGCGTCTCTTCGACTTCTTCCAATCCGGAGAACTCATACATGCGCGAGCCGCGGGTACGAATCTCGCCGACAGTTTGCGGACCGCTCAACATTAAGACGCAGAGTGTAGCGACTTCCGCCGGCTTGAGATGCATGACTTCCGGCATGACATGTTTGTATTTCGGAACGCGACTCGTACTGCCGTGAAAGACATAGGCGAGATTCTTGTCGCGCAGCGAGTACAACGCCTCATCAACTTCGCTTTCCGTGAGCGTCATGACCGGATTGCGGTTGTTCTTTTGGTTGGACGCCGCGACCAGCGCGTTCAGCGTCAGCGGATAATACTCCGGCGTCGTGATCTGCTTTTCGATCAAAGAGCCGAGGACGCGAACTTCGATTTCCGTTAGCAAAGGCATTCACTTAATCCACTTCCTGGCTCCCGCCACCTGATCGATCTTGGTTTCGAGCGCGGTGAGGTTCGGCAAGACGCCCGAGTTGCCGCAGCCGTAATAATGCGACACTGTTTTTGACTTCCCTTTCAAATGAATCGCAGTGTTCGCCGACGGCATATCGGTCATCACGTTCGGACAGTTCTTTGTGCCCGGCGTGAAATCATCCGGCAGCGAGAAGTATTTGATCTTCTCGAACTCGCGCGCGAGTCTGCGAAAAGCTCGGCGGCTGATCTTTCCGGTAGCGCTTTGTGTCTTAGTGAAGCGCACTCCTTGAAACGAAACTGATCCATCAGAGGTAATCGTGACCTTGTAAATGGGACAGGTGCCGAAGCATGCCGTCCGTTCGAGCGTGATGGTGTCGGTCTTATCGCTGCTCGCCTGCGCGCCCGCTTCGTAATAGGCTCGCGCAACGGCTTTTGGTGCGTGGTTGAATTGGAGAGGTTGTTGCGCGTGCGCGTTGAGAGCAATTAGCGCGATGATCGTGACAATCTTCATACCTTGGCCGTTAAGATTTGGCTTCTGCTTTCAGTTTTGAAGGACAAAATCATGCCTGCATCTTATCACCAAATTCATCATCGCTGGCTGGGTAGCAAACCCTTCGGTATGATTGAGAAAATTTTTCGCCAGTTTCGAGGTCGCCTATGATCAAGTTCGTCGCTATCATCGTTCTATTGAGTCTCTGCGCAACTGCCTTCTCACAACCGGGTCCAAAACGTCCCGGTACTTGGCCGGCTGGTTATTTGCCGCTGGAAAAATCGCAGCCAATCATTGACAAGACACAGACGATCCGTTTGTCGCCGGATCTTTCGCAATTGACTCCCGGCGAGAAAGCTGCGGTCGCGAAGTTACTCGAAGTCGGAAAGATCTTTCACCGCATCTATGAAGACCAGCGGCATCATCAAGCGCTCAGCGGATATCAGAAGCTGTGGGATCTGCACATGCACATCGGCAACCCCACGCCGACGGAAAATCTGCTGACGCTCTATCGTTTGAATCAGGGACCAATCGCCACGACACTCGAAAATAAGCGCGAGCCATTTCTGCCGGTCGATCCGGTGGTGCCCGGCAAGAACATGTACCCGTGGGGCGTGACGAAGGAGCAGATCGAAAGTTTTCTCGCGGCGCATCCCGAGAAGCGCGACGAGATCATGGACGCACGCAGCGTCGTGCGCGCGGCCAACTCGCTGAACGCTGATGCGGATCTGGCGAAGCTGCGCAAGTATCCGGTACTCGATACGCTTCATCCCGGCTTGAAAGCAGAAATGGAATCCATCTCGCGCGGCAGCGCGAAGCCAACCGGGGGTCTGCGCGTGCAGGGATTCTACGCAGTCCCCTACTCGGTGGCGTACGCGGATGAATTGATCAAAGCGCATGGGTTACTTAACGAAGCCGCCAGCGCTTTGCAGAAAGACGACGGAGAGTTCGCCCGGTTCCTGCGCAATCGCGCGCGCGATCTCTTGTCTGATGATTACGAATCAGGTGATGCAGCTTGGGTCACCGGCCACTTCAAGAATCTCAATGCGCAGATTGGATCGTACGAGACTTATGATGACGAGCTTTATGGCGTGAAGACGTTCTTTGCGTTCAGTCTGCTGCTGACGCGTCAACAGGAAACGGCGGCGCTACGGCAGGCGATGAAAGGTCTGCAAGCGCTGGAAGATTCGCTGCCTTACAATCATCACAAGCACGTCCGCGAGGACATTCCGGTTGGCGTGTACGATGTGATTGCCGATTTTGGCCAGGCACGCGGCGGCAACACCGCGACGATTCTGCCAAACGAGACTTATCTGGCGCGTCGTTACGGCCGTACGATCCTTTTGCGCGCGAACATCATGCGCGACATGACGATCTTTGAGAGCACCGCGCGCTCGTTCGCCGCTGCGGTCGGCGAGGATCAAGCAAAAGAATTGACCAACGAAGGCAATTTCTATCGCACGCTCTGGCATGAAGTCGGCCATTATCTCGGCGCCGATCAGACGAAGGACGGTCGCGATCTGGATCAGGCTTTGCAGGATGACGCTGATGCTTTGGAAGAGATGAAGGCTGACTTGGTTTCGCTTTACGTCGCCGATGCCTTGCACAAGCAGCACTACTACACCGACGCGCAACTGCGCAGCGTTTATGCGGGCGGAATCTTGCGCGTGCTGCAAAACAACAAGCCGCGCCGCGACCAGCCTTACAATACGATGCAGTTGATGCAGTGGAATTTCTTCTTAGAAAATGGATTGTTGACGTTTGAGAACGGGAAGCTCCGCATTCACTACGACAAGTATCACGACGTCGTCGGCCAACTGTTAAAGAAAGTTCTCGACGTGCAATATCAAGGCGACAAAGCTGCCGCTGATCGTTTCATCGATCAATACACGACTTGGAAAGACGATCTGCACGGCGTGGTAGCCAAGAACATTCGCGACGCGCAGCGATATCGATTCCGCGTATTTAAGTACGCGGCGCTGGGTGAATGAACAGTTTCAGAAGCCCGACCGTGAGGGAGGGCACCTATGCCAACCGGCCCTCCCTTACGGTCGGCTTCTGACACACCCAGCACACGTTAGAAAAAGGAGACTCAATGAAAGTAACCCCGACCGTTATCGCCGTCTGTGCTGCAGCTCTAATTTGCAGCACGGTTCTGGCTGGCCGCGCAAATTATCAGGACGCGCGAAAGACCAACGAATTCACTGGCGTAAACTGGGAGAACGCCATGGCTAACCTCGATAGCTTCACTATCGAAATGCAAAACGTGCCGCAGGGCTACGGCGTAGTATTCGTGTATGGCGGTCAGGCGCGGCGGCCGAACGAAGCGGATGCGTTCTTGAAATGTATGAAAGACTATCTGGTGATGCGTCGCCGCGTTGATGTAAATCGGTTGATCTTCGTCAACGGTGGCTATCGAGATAACGTGTCGGTTGAGTTTTGGCTGGTCCGGGACAGAGCCGACGCTCCCAAACCGTCACCAACGATCAAACCCGCTGCGGTGAAGTTCAAAGGACGACGAATCACAAAATGGCGAGGTTTGTGCTCGCTATGATCTTGCGATGAAGCGAGACGCGCGCACGATTGGCCAAGTACTTTGGCGCTCGATGAAGCTGCAATGCCCCGTGTGCGGTGGGTCTTCACTCGTCAACCGGCCATTTAATCTCAAACAGCGCTGCACAGCCTGCGGCGTCATCTTCAAACGCGAGGAAGGCTTCTTTGTCGGAGCCATCATGGCGAACGTGGTGGCTACCGAAGTTTTCATCCTGGTGATCTATTTCGCGCTATTGCTGCTCGCGGGCTTCAGCGATCGGGTGACTTACTCGATTCTATTTGCCGCGGCGGTGGCATTGCCGCTGCTCCTCTATCATCACGGTTGGAGCCTTTGGCTGGCAATGGATCATCTGATTGAAGGTTTGTCGCGCGAACCGGGAAAACTGTGAGCTAATTATTAAAAGTCAGTACCATCCGCTGTAGAGCCTTTTGAAAGAACTGGTCGACGAGCCATCGAAGATGGCGGCAGATAATAGCCACGGGCGTAAGCCCGTGGATCATTCAATTATTACGATTTTCGAGCCTGCGAAGCGGGCGACAGAAGAGCAGAAACTCCTGTCGCCCCGTCGGGGCTCAATGGCTCGATTGTGCCCGCCCCACGGGCTCACGACCGTGGCTACTGAATGCCGCTCGCTTCACGAGCTGGTCGAATCGTCCCCAATCTCGAATTGTCCTCTCAGTTATTGAGTAAAAGGCTCCAGGGACTTACGCAATTCTTCCGGCACAGGAAGCGCTTTGAGGTTTTTGCGATCGGTCGAAACGAGCACGAAATGCGCCGTCGCCATCAGGTCCTTTTCGATTGTCCCATCCTCAGTCTTTCTTCTTACTTCAAAATTCAGACGGAGCGAGGTGCGCCCGATCTTACCGACATGCACACTGACTTCCAGCAAATCATCCATCCGCGCGGCGCGATGAAAGTCGCATTCGAGGTGCACGCGCGGCAGCCAGATATCAAGTTCATCGAATATCTTTCCATAAGGCATACCGACCGCGGGAAACAATTCCGTCTCGGCGATTTCAAAGAAGCGAATGTACGAGCCGTAAAAGATGATGTTGGCGGCATCAACGTCGCCCCAACGGACGCGCTCTTCAATGGTGAACTTATGGGGTTGATTCATCGGCTCATTGTGTCATTGATTCAATTGTTCGACGAACTGCGACATCACCCGATTAAATGCTTCTGGCTGCTCCATGTTCATCAAGTGTCCGGCGTGATTGATTATTTCGAGCTGCGAACTTTTGATGCCGCGATGGATCGTTTCGGCATCGATCGGTTTTCTCACACCATCATCACGTCCGGCGACGATCAAGGTGGGCACGGAAATTTGCGCAAGGTCACCACAGTAATTACGCCGGGCCGCCATGCCGCGTTGTGCGGCAGCCGCGCCCAGCGGATCTGTGCTCTTGACCATCGCGCGCACGCGCGCCACGACATCGGCTTTATTGGCCAAAGTTCTTGGGGACAGGAGACTCTGAAGAATTGATTCAACAGACGGCGTGAAGCCTTGTTCAAGCACTCGCTTCGCTTGCTGTTCGCGCGCTTGCCTCTCGGCTTTGTCCGGTCCTTCGCAGCGTCCACCCGCAAGCACGAGAGCACGCACGCGCGTCGGAAACAGATGAACGAATTCGAACGCGACGTAACATCCCATCGACAAGCCGCAGATGGCTGCTTTATCGATCGTCAGTTCATCCATCAACGCGGCAACATCACGCGCCATGTCCTCCATTGTGTTGACGTCGTTGGTCGATTTGTCTTCGCCAAGCCCGCGCAGGTCCGGCGCAACGCAGCGATAGCCTTGCGCGCTCAGAAAATCGGTCTGCTCGCGCCACATCGAGCGGTTGAAAGGGAAGCCGTGAAGGAAAACGACTACGCATCCGCTCCCAATATCATCGAAAGTAGAGGCCATATCATGGGACTCTCGGTCAAAGTTAACGACGATGGATGCCCAGTGAGGGTCGCCTGCGATGGTGACGGACTGCCAATATACGAACGCGCTCACCAACGATCCGATAAAGAAAATGAAACGGGAATCTGTCAAGATTCACACGGCGGATATCGCGCTCACGAATCGCGTAACCTTCCGGAGATGTGACTGCCTTACGCAAAAATGACCAAAGCTCTGAATAGAATTCGTCGGCGATTTCAGGTCCGCCGGCATCTTCGTAATAGTCCATAATTCTGGAAATGTCAGAGCGGGCGAGAGGGTGGAATTCCAAACGCATCACTTGCGGCGATTGCGAATGTAAGTATCAAGTTCAGCCGCGGAAATGGCTAGGCCAGGGTCGGCATCGAGTTCCGCGTCGCGCCGCAGCGCTTCCGCTATGCCTTCGTCGTCGTCGGAAAGAATTGGCGGAAGCGAGTCGAGGAGGTTAGCGATTAGCGTGGCTCGATCTCGCTCAGGCAAATCGAGTGCGAGTTTTTCGACTTCAATGATGGTCGCCATGAGTGAAGGATACTCTCTTGCCATTACAGCCTGCAACGGTTAACCCGCGTTCGCGCCTTCAGCCAAGGCGCGCTGTCGCGCGA